>CALMIB010000033.1 GCA_937863945.1 uncultured Longilinea sp. | reverse complement strand
CGAAGGATGTTTGAACATGCCTGGTTGTGGCTGCCGGTGCTGCTGGCGCTGCTGGCCATGCTGCCCCGCATCCTTTCAGCCCAATTTGGCTTAATGGATGACGGCGTGACAGCCCTTAACGCGCAGAAAATGGGCGAAGGCATCCTTGGGTTTACCGATGGTGGAAATTCTGGCCGCTTTCGCCCGGTTTATTGGATATATTACAGCGGTCTATACCGTCTGATTGGCATACATCCATTGGCGTTTTACCTGTTTCACGCGCTCTTGTTGGTGGCAGTGATTGCCATGCTGGCGCTGTTGGTACGCCGACTGGGCGGCAGCCGGATGCAGGCTTTTCTGGCTGCGGTACTGACGCTGAGCGCGGGTCCTATGGTGGAAAACTTTTATACGCTTTCCAAGAGCGAGCCGCTGCATGCCCTGCGGACACTGGTTGGCTTGCTGGTGATGTGAAACCTGCCACAGCAGATGACGAAGTGGGGCAGGGTTTTGATATTTGGTGGTGCCGTTCTGATTTTCACTGCCGCTGCTTTTGCCAAAGAAACTTATGTCATCATGCCGTTTGTTGCGTTGGCCTGGCTGGCGTTGGGATGGCTGCTGCGAAGATGGCCGCAGGGCAACGTCAACCTGCGCTTGCGTTCGGCGGTTTTCGCCGCGCTGGTTGTGGCCGAAGCATTCTTCCTGATTGTTGCACTGCCAAGCATGACTGTGCAGCAGTCTGATAATTATGCCAGCCGCATGGTCCTGAGCCTGGACTCGCTGGTTCAATCCGTGATTGATTGGCGTGCCTGGCTGACGCGCGATTTTCTCTTCCTGCTGCCCGTAAGCGTATTATGGGGGCTCTTGTTAGCCTTGCGCAAATCCAGCCCTGCGCCAATGGCGGCGCTGGACGCGCTGGTGTTTACCCTCGCCTGGATTGTCGTATTCATTCCCTGGGAGTTCAAAGCCGAATACTATCTGCTGATGGCTGCCCTGGGCGGGGCGGTGTTTGCCGGGCTGGTTCTGGGCGGTTTGGCCGGGCAATGGGCCGGGTTAAAGCCAGGCTGGAAGGTCCTTGCAGGATTGCTGGCGGCTGCATCCGGTTATCTGTGGCTGACCACGCTGCCGAACCAGTATAATAATGCCCGCCTGCAATTGACCGTGGACCGTGCCAACCAGGAGATGGTGGCTTACCTTGCAGAAGTCGTTCCGGCGAATGGCACTGTGCTGATGAACCTTGCGCCTGGATCAGAGTATCCCAATGAACTGGACTTACACCTGAAGTATTTCTACAACCGGGACGATATCCAGATGGGTCTGTTTCAATATCAGACTTCCCAGGACGGCGACGATCCAATGGAGTATTGGTTGGTATCACCATCCGTAGTCAATAAGCCCGTCTATTCGGTGCGGTTTGGTTTCCTGGAAACGGCGCAGGAGCGCGCCAACCGGTTGTTGGTCGATTTTATGCCAAAAGCTGACATTGTCTTTACCGGCGGCTACACTCAGTGGATCGTGCGCCCGCTTCAGCCGGCCTGTTGGGTGCTGCGGGCGAGCGGCCCATGCCAGCAGGGTTCCCGTTGGGTGAGCCGCTTGCCCCTGGAGTATCGTTGGAGTGTCTATCACTGGAGCAGTGACGGTCTTGAGCCGGATCGCCCCGGCGGAGTGATGCCTGAAGGGGTCTGGCGGCTGACGCTGCCGGATGGCTCGATCCGGGAAGTGCAATTTGGCAGCGGTGAGGGTCTGCCGCTGGCGGGCGATGTGGATGGCGACGGCCAGACGGACCTGGCTCTGTACGACTCTTCCGATGGCAGCTTGCAGGTTGATACCAACCTGGATGGCGTGCCTGAAATGAGCCTGACGCTGCCGGAGCCTGTGCCGGGCGGCTGGCCTTTCCTGGGCGACTGGGACGGCGATGGGCGTGACAGTCCGGCGATTTTTGCCCTCGATGCCGCCGCGTGGTATTTTTTTGATGAGGGCGGCCAATTATCTCAAATGCTGCGGGCAGGAGCGCCTGGCGATATTCCTTTGGCGGGCGATTGGGACGGCGACGGGCGGGATACCATTGGCGTATATCGCCCGGTCAGCGGTGAGGTGGATCTCGAAAATGAACTGACCGGGCCGCTGAGCGGGGTGGACTTTTACGCGCCGCCGGACAGTTTGCCGGTCGCCGGCCGCTGGGCCGGGTTGGAGCTGGACACGCTGGCGTTTTTCACCGGCGGTTCCTGGCAGCCGTATTACTGGAACCGCGATGGCGAACCGGTGTTGCAGCCCGACGGGTTCACCCTGGGCGCAACCGGCGACCGCCCGCTGGCCGGACGCTGGTGAACAACCCGAGATGAGGATGGGAATGCCATATTGTTCCATCGTGATTCGCGCCTATAACGAAGAGCAGCACATTGGCCGCCTGCTGGCCGGTATCGAGCAGCAAAGTGTGCACGATGTGCAGATTATTTTGGTCGATTCAGGATCGACGGATGCAACAATTTCGATTGCGCGGCGATACGGCGCGGAAGTGGTGCATATTCCCCCGCAGAAGTTTACCTTTGGGCGCTCGCTCAACCTGGGCGTGGCGCAGGCGCGCTCGGATCGCGTGGTGATCGCCAGCGCGCACGTCTATCCGGTTTATCCTGACTGGCTGGAGCGGCTGGTGGAACCGTTGAACGATCCGCAGGTGGCGCTGACGTACGGGAAACAGCGCGGCACGCCCACCAGCAAATTCTCCGAACACCAGGTGTTTCGCCAGTGGTTCCCCGAAACGCCGCGCCCGCAACAGGACCATCCTTTTTGCAATAACGCCAACGCTGCCATCCGCAAATCGTTGTGGGCGCAGCACCCCTATGACGAAAGCCTGCCTGCGCTGGAGGATCTGGCCTGGGCGGGTTGGGCGCAATCGCAAGGCTACGAAATCCGCTACGTTCCTGAAGCCGAGATTGTGCACGTTCACCGCGAGACCTGGCGCGGCGTGTATAACCGCTACCGGCGCGAGGCGATGGCTTTCAAGCTGATTTACCCGCAGGAGAGCTTTCATTTCTTTGATTTTGTGCGCCTGTTCCTCGGCAATTCGTGGGCCGACTTGCGCGTGGCGGCCCGCCTGGGCGCGCTGCGGCAGGTGGGCGCGGGTATCCTGGCCTTCCGCTGGATGCAATTCTGGGGCACCTACCAGGGGTACCGCCGCCGCTCCACCGCGCTGACCTGGCAGTTGAAAGAAGCCTTTTATTACCCGCCGGCCGCAAAAGAGATCGATCCTGCTCGCCGGCCGGTCGCGCCGATCCGTTACCAGGAGGGCGGCGACTCGGCTCCGCCTTCCGCTGATTCGTCCTAAAATCATTCCATGAGGTTCCAATATGGCACTTAACAAAGTCGTGGCACTGGTTCCCATGCGGCACCATTCGGTGCGCGTCCCCGGCAAGAATTACCGTCCGCTGGCGGGCAAACCGCTCTACCAGCACATCATTGCGTCGCTGCTGGCCTGCCCGGAGATCCACGAAATCGTTGTGGATACCGACAGCGAGGTGGTCATCGACGGCATCCGCCGGCAGTTTCCGCGGGTGCGCGTGCTGCTGCGCCCCGAACACCTTCGCGCCGACACCATTCCGATGAACGAGATCCTCATGTACGATACCGAACAAGCCCCGGCCGACCTGTACCTGCAAACCCACAGCACCAACCCGCTGCTGCGCCCGGAGACCATCTCGCGCGCGGTGCAGACGTTGCAGGCCAGTTACCCGGCCTACGATTCGCTTTTTTCGGTGACGCGCCTGCAAACCCGCCTGTGGGATGGGCTGGCCCGCCCGATCAACCATAACCCGGCCATCCTGCTGCGCACGCAGGACCTGCCGCCCGTGTACGAGGAGAATTCTTGCATCTATTTGTTCACGCGCCCGACGCTGGAACTGCGCCGCAACCGCATCGGCGAACGGCCGTACCTGTTCGAGATCGACCGGGACGAGGCGCAGGACATCGACGAAGAAATCGATTTCACCATCGCCGACCTGCTGATGCGCGCCCGCGGCGAGGCCGCCTGAGCGGGTGTGATAGAATCAAACTTGCGTCTCCGCGGGTGAATTCACACCACGGCGGCAGCAATATCCCCTAAAGAAAGAGTAGCATGACCACCGTTCTACTGACAGCCCCTTACATGATCCCGTTTGCGGATCGTTTTCGGCCGGTTTTCGAGCATTACGGCCTTGAATTGATCGTGCCCACCGTGCATGAACGCATGTCAGAAGATGAATTGCTGGCCTACGCCGGGCAGTTCGACGGCACGGTGTGCGGCGACGACCGCTACACCGAGCGCGTGCTGCAGCGCTGCCTGCCGCGCCTGAAGGTGATTTCCAAGTGGGGCACGGGCATCGATTCGATCGACAAGACCGCCGCTGAACGGCTGGGCATCCAGGTGCGCAACACGCCCAATGCCTTCACTCTGCCGGTGGCCGACAGCGTGATGGCTTATATGCTGGCCTTTGCCCGCCGCCAGCCGTGGATGGATCGCGAAATGAAAGCCGGCCGCTGGGAGAAAATTCCCGGACGATCGTTGAGCGAGTGCACCCTGGGCGTGATCGGCGTGGGCAACATCGGCAAGGCGGTCATCCGCCGGGCGCGGTCGTTTGGAATGAAGCTGCTGGGCAATGACATCATTCCCATTGCGCCGGACTTCGTGGTGGAAAACAATGTGGAAATGACCTCATTGGAGGATTTGCTTTCGCGGGCCGACTTTGTCAGTTTGAACGCCGATCTGAACCCGACCAGCCGGCACCTGATCAACGCTGAGACGCTGCGAAAGATGAAACCCGGCGCCGTACTGATCAACACCGCGCGCGGCCCGCTGGTGGATGAACCCGCGCTGGCGGCTGCCCTGCAAAGCGGACAGATTGCCGGGGCGGCGCTGGATGTGTTCGAGGTGGAGCCGCTGCCGTTGGATTCGCCGCTGATGAAGATGGACAACGTCATGCTCGCGCCGCACAATACCAATTCCAGCCCTTCCGCCTGGGAGCGGGTGCACTGGAGCACCATCCGCAACCTGCTGGAAAGCCTGGGGTTGGATTCACGGGATTTGTCCAGATTCCAGGAGGCCTGAGCATGACAGCCGCCGAAAAAAATACGCATTCCGGCAAAGGCGGACGGATACAATCGGCAGTGGCCGAATGGGCGGTTGTGCTGGTGATTGTGGCGCTATTCTGGGCAGCGCGTTACTGGCACGCAGCCTCGTTTGGCCTCTATGAAGACGATCTGACCATCATCCCGGGCGGCTGGGAACGCAGTTTTCCGGATCTGCTTGCCTATCTCAATAGCTATTATATTGGTAATTTTAGCCGCATTGGTCACCCGATGCATTTTATGTTGATTTACCTGCTCTCCTACGCCGGGCATGCGCTGGCGGGCTTGCAGGGTGTATATGCGGTCGCATTCTTGATCGAGGCTGCGAACATTTTGCTGGCCTACAGCCTGTTCCGGCGCCTGAGTGGGCGAACTTTTGCCGTGCTGGGCGCGCTGGCCTATGCGCTCTTCTCGGCGGATACCACCCAGGCGTTCCTTACTCATGCGCTGGGCATTCAACCGGCGGTGACCTTGCTGCTATTGGGTGCTCACGCCTATCTGTCAGACCGCAAAGCCTGGACGTTTGTGTGCGCCCTGGCGGTGTTGTTTATCTATGAAACCACCTTCCCGGTCTTTCTGGCGCTGCCGCTGCTGCGCCGCCCGTGGAGCAAGCGCACCTGGCACGACCTGCTGCTGTTTGGGCTGATCCTGGCGGCCATGCTGGGCGGATCGTACCTGATGCGTTCGCTGGCCGGTGAAAAGCGGGTTTCCTCGCTGGATATCAAAAGTACGTTGCTGCTGCCGTTCGAACACATGCTGCAGGGGCCGTTCGTCAGCCTGGGCAGCTACTTGCTGCGGCCGTATCAAGCGTTGAAGGGGCTGACGCTGGAGATCGGTCTGGCGGCAGCGGCCGGGTTTGCCGCGATCGCCGCGCTGGTGTGGCGGCTGCCGTTCTCGCGCGATTGGGGCAGCCGTGCGGAGGGCCGCAAATTGCCGTCCGGGCTGGCTGACCTGCTGCAACTGCTGGCGGCCGGGACAGCGCTGCTGGTGCTGGCTTACCCGATGACTTTCACCGTGCGTGCCTATGCCATCACCGGACGCGATACGCGTGTCCATTCGGCCGCGGTGCTGGGCGCCGCGCTGATTGTGGCAGTTGTGCTGACCCTGCTGTTTACCTGGGCCGGGCAGCGCCGATTGCGGAAATCGTTGCTGATACTGACTGCGCTGGTGTTCGCGCTGGTTTTCAGCTATGGCTTTTCCATCCAGCAGGAGTATGTCGCCGCCTGGAAATTGCAGCAGCAATTATGGACGGAGATTGTCCGGCTCGCTCCGGATGCCGGTGAAAATACCGTCATCCTGGTGGAGGCCGGCGGCCTGCAGGATACGCGCCAGATCGGCGCCAACACCTGGAACCTGCCGCGCATTCTCAACCAGCTTTACCGCATGCCCGCGGAATGGAAGAGCCCGCCGCGTGTGTACCGCCTGGTGCCGCACTGGGAAGACAACCTTGTCACAGATTCCGGCGCCTTCCGCCTGGATTTCACCACCGTCACTGCGCCGCCCTCGTTGTACGGCGAGGCGGCGCCTGAAAACGTGATCTTCCTGGACAGCCGCTCGGGGCAATTGGCACGCCGCGACCAACCGCTGCCGGTGGCCGGGCAGAGCTTTGCGCTGAAACCGGCTGGCGCCGCGGTGCTGCCGCAGTTGCCCCGCGGGCTGCTGTTCGATTTGCTTGTGCTTGACGGCAATCAGCCCTGATCTCTGAGGAGCATAACAGATGAGTGATGACCGTTCTCGCGTGATGTTGATCACCGGCGCCGCCGGGGGGATTGGGCGCGCCTGCGTGCAACTGTTCACCGAAAACGGTTGGTGCGTGATCGGGGTGGACCGTGCAGATTTCGGCGATGGATTTCCCGCAAACGGTCTGTTCATCCGGGCAGATATATCCAGGCCGGAAGAGATTCATCTGATCTATGATCGCGCCAGCGCCTTCACCGACAGCCTGGACGCGGTGGTGAATAACGCCTCCATCCAGGTGAACAAACCCATGTTGGAGATCAGTGTGGAAGAGTGGGACCTGGTGATGGCTTCCAACCTGCGTTCGGCCTTCCTGGGCGTCAAGCTGGCTTACCCGCTGCTCAAGGCGCGCGGCGGAGGCGCCATCGTCAACACTTCATCGGTGCATGCCGTGGCCACCTCGGTCAACATCACCGCATACGCTGCCAGCAAGGGTGGCCTGCTGGCGTTGACGCGCGCCATGGCGATCGAGTTCGCCCCGGATAACATCCGCGCCAACGCGGTGTTGCCCGGCGCGGTGGATACGCCCATGCTGCGGGATGGACTGGGGCGCGGTCACCTGGGTGGAACCAGCATCACTGAGCGGCTGGACAACCTGGCGCGCAAGACGGTCAACGGGCGCATCGGCACGCCGGAGGAGATCGCGCATGCCATTTACTTCCTGGCGGACGGCACGCAATCCTCGTTCATGACCGGTCAGGCACTGGTGGTGGATGGCGGCGCGACGGCCCGTTTGAGTACCGAATAAGCCAACCAGGCTGGGGAATTGCCGGGAGGGAAATTTGAAAGCATTCATCAAAAAAATCACGCCGCAACCGATCTGGAAGATTGGATCGGACGGCTACTGGGCCTGGCGCAACCGCGGCCGCCACACCTTCCTGCGCGGGCTGGATCCGCGCTGGCAGGCCAGCCAGCGGGCGCTGGAGAGTTACCGCGACAAACATAAGGGGCAGCGTTGCTTCATCATCGGCAATGGCCCCAGCCTGCGCCAGACCGATCTGACAAAATTGCGCAGCGAAACGACCTTTGGTCTCAATCGCATCTACCTGGCCTTCCCGGAGTTGGGTTTCACCACCACCTATCTGGTGGCGGTGAACGACCTGGTGCTGGAACAGTGCCATGCCGACTTTCGCGCTTTGGAAATGCCAAAATTCATCACCTGGCGCGCGCGCAAGGTGCTATCCGGCGACCCGAAGACCATTTTTGTGGATACGGACTTCACCGGGGCAGAAAATTTCAATGGCGACGCGCGCGGGCGGATCTATGAGGGTTTCACCGTTACCTACGTGGCCCTGCAATTGGCGTATTTCATGGGGTTTGACCAGGTCATCCTGATCGGGGTGGATCACAACTTCACCACTCAGGGCCCGGCCAACCAGGCGGTGGTTTCACAGGGCGAGGACCCCAACCACTTTGCGCCCAATTATTTCGGCGCGGGCTTCAAGTGGCAACTGCCCGACCTGGAAGGCTCCGAACGGGCTTACCGCATGGCGCGCCGGGCTTATGAGTCAGCCGGGCGGGCGGTTGTGGATGCCACCGTGGGCGGTAAACTGACCGTCTTCCCCAAAGTTGACTACAACTCGCTGTTTTAGGCAGTTCATTAAGACTCACCCATGCTGGCCTTGCTACCTTTGGTTGTCTTGCTGCTCACCGTTCTGGCCTGGATCGGGCGGTCTGGTTTAAACCGGGAGCGGGCTAACCGGCGCACGGCAATCTTCCTGGCGGCGGCGGCCTGGGGAACCTGGCTGGCGCTCTCCAGCGAGGCGTTGAGCGCGCTGAACCAATTGACGCCAGCCGGGCTGATGGCTACCTGGCTGCTGGTGGCGGCGGCCCTGCTGGTGCTGCCCGCGCCGCGGCGGGCGGTTGTTGCCGGCGCGCGTGGCGCGTGGGCGGAAATCAAGGCGCTGCGCAATTGGGATGGCTTCGAGAAGGTGTTGCTGGGCGGGCTGCTTCTTGAGGCGCTGCTGTTGCTGGAGAT
>CALMIB010000032.1 GCA_937863945.1 uncultured Longilinea sp. | reverse complement strand
CAAAGCCGTCATCCCGTTGAAAAGTTGATCGTACGGGGCCAGGTCGCCTTCCTGTGACATGCCGATGAATACCGGAATGTAATGGTTGGCGCCGGCAGACTGCTGGGTATGATCCCATTCAGCCGTTTGCAGGCTGGCCACCAACCCGGCAGCCTGTTCAAGCGCGCCGTCGCCGGAGGAAAAATTGTCTTTGCCCGATTGCAACACCACCCCGCCGATGTGCCTGCGGGTGATCAAATTCAAGATGGGCGATTCGGGTTTCAGACTGCTGCCTTCAAAGGTGATCAGGAAAAGCTGGCCGACCTTTTCTTCAGGCGTCAGGCGCGCCAGCAGCGCAGCCGCCTGCGCCTCGGCATTCGATTGCGCCCCGGCAGTTTGGAATACCGGAGCGCTCCAGGCTGCCACCAGGCAGAGGAGCACTGCCACGCGCATCCAGGCACTCCGCCGCACCCTCATCCAGAGGTTCCCTCACCGCGGGACCATCGCTGCACCAGTTGTTCATGCAACTGCGGCTGGATATTCCCGCCGCTGATCACCAGGGCTGCCGGACGCTGCGAGAATTTGCCGGCCAGGGCAGCCGCCAGCACCACCGCCGCCGAGCCTTCAATGACCGCGCCGTAGCGCTGCCAGGCAGCCGCCACCGCCTGTTCGATCTCAACCTCGCGGACCAGCAGGATATCATCCACCAGGCTGCGCACCATCGGGATGGTGATGGCATTATCCTCCACCCGCCCCGCCAGGCCGTCCGCCAGGCTGTCCGTTTCCACCACGCCATCCTGCGAGCCGTCCTTGAGCAGCGCATGAAAATACGGCGATGCTTCCGATTGCACGCCAATCAGGCGCGGGCGATGCCCCCCGGGGATCTGCTGGAGCGCCAGCCCTATCCCGGCGATCAACCCTCCGCCGCCGACCGGCACCACCACGGCTTCCAGATCTTCGGCGGGGATATCCTGCAACAACTCCACGCCCACGGTCGCCTGCCCGGCAATGACCTGACCGTCATTGTATGGCGAGATCCAGGTCATGCCCTGCTCGGCCGCGAACTGGATGCCGGTCTTTTCAGCCTGTTCGTAACCGCCCGGCACCAGGCGCACCTCCGCGCCCAGCGCGCGCATGGCTTCCAGCTTGGCCGGCACGGCATGTTCCGCAGCAAACACAATCGCCTTTAAGCCCATCAAACGCGCCGCCACGGCCACCCCCTGCCCGTGATTGCCCGCCGAGGCAGCCACCAGTCCCTGCTCGCGTTCCCACGGTTGCAACGTCAGCACCTTGTTCAGCGCTCCGCGCAGCTTGAAGGATCCCGTCTGCTGCTGGTTTTCCCACTTGAGATAGCAACCCAGCGCCTCGTCGAAGGTCACCGGTGTGTGAATCACCCTGCCGCGCAGCCGTTCACCGGCTGCCTCGATCCAATCGTGCGGGATCATGCCAATTCCTCCATCACCTTTAACACCGCCGGCGGATCATCGCTGATCAAACCGTCGATTCCCATCAACAAAAATGCGCGTGCTGCGCGAGGGTCGTTGACCGTCCAGGCGTGTACCCGCCGGCCGCGCGCGTGTTCCTGCTGCACAAATGTGGGGGTGACATTGCTGTGATGCGGATGCACGATCTCCGGCGCAGCGCTCCGGCCGAACCATCCGCGCCCGGGCCAGCCCGCCAATCCCGGCAAAGCCAGAATTGCCACACGCGCCTGCGGCAGCCTGCGCCGCACTCGCTTCAGGTTGGCAGGCAAAAAAGAACTGAACAGGACGTTTGCCTGCATTTCCATTCTCTCAACCAACCCGGCGGCCAACTCGGGCAAACCGTCGCGCGGGGAAGAATAATTGGTCAATTCGATGTTGATGATAGCCTGGCGGCCCAGGGTCTCCAGGACTTCAATCAGGGTGGGGATTTTCTCTTCGGGGAAGCGGTCGCTGAACCGGCCGCCGGGCCGCAACTCGCGCAGCGCGGCCAACGGCAATTCATTCACCTTGCCGCAGCCGTTCGTGGTTCGATCCACGCTGTCATCATGCATCACGACCATTTCACCGTCCGCGCTCAATTTCGCGTCCAATTCGACGCCGTGCGCGCCCTGCTGCATGGCCAACTGAAACGCTGCCAGCGTGTTTTCGGGCGCGCAGGCAGAGGCCCCCCGGTGGGCCAGCAATAGCGGTTTGGGGAGTGGCGGCAGCATCGCCTACAATTCCACGAAATACGACTCCGCCGCCCGGTCAATCAATTCACGCGACATGGTGGGTTCGGTGCCCACATAGCGGGCAATATCGATGATTTGGTCGCACAGGTCGCGGGGATGCGAGGCGCGCAATTTGCGATTGCGCTTGATATACCATTCCTGCAACAGGTAAGCCAGACCCTGGTCGCTGTACACCACGCCCTTGGTGGCGGCTACGCGGCGGAAGATCTCGCGGTAATCCTCGTAGGATGGATCGCCGACTTCGATCTTGTGACGCAGGCGCCGCAAGAAGGCCTCATCGACCAGGTCCTTGGGGGGCAGATTGGTGGAGAACATCACCAGCACGTCGAAAGGCACTTCAATTTTGCGCCCGGTGTGCAGCGCCAGGTAATCGATGCGGTTCTCCAGCGGCACAATCCAGCGGTTCAACAGATCGCGCGGGCGCACCTGCTGGCGGCCGAAGTCGTCGATCAACAGGATGCCGCCGTTGGCCTTGACCTGGAACGGCGCTTCATAATATTTGAGCGTATCGTCGAAAACCAGGTCCAACCCGGCCAGGGTCAGCTCGCCGCCCGTCACAATGAACGGCCGTTTGATGCGCACCCAGCGCGGATCGCGGCGGGCGCCGGTGCGCAGCGCGCCGGTGCCGGTGGGTGGGGTATCTTCATCGGTGGCCAGTTGATGGTTGACCGAATCAAACACCTTGATCACCTGGCCGTCCACGTAAATGGCGTACGGGATGTACATATTCTGGCTGAGCACAAGGTTGCCAATCGCCCGGGCCAGGCTGGTCTTGCCATTTCCGGGCGGGCCAAAGATGAACATGGATGTGCCCGAGTTCACGGCCGGGCCCAGGCGCTGGAAGGCTTTTTCGGGCAGCACCAGGTTGGCCAGCACCTGGCGCATCACGCGGTTGGTAACCTGCACGCGGCCGCGGCTTTGCCGCCGGATGGCCTCGTTGTACACGCTGATCGGCACAGGCGCAGGGCCGGCGTACTGGCTGCGCTCCAGCGCTTCGCGCGCGCGGGCAATGCCGGCGCCGGTAATGGCAAACAGATAAGCCCCTTCGCCCAACCCCATCTGCGAAGAGCGCACCTCAACCAATTTTTCCCGTTTGAGCGCTTCCAGAATTTGGTCGATCACGCCGGTGAAGGGCAGCGCAATTTCTTCGGCAATTTTAAAACCGGTTAAATACCCCTGGAAATACATGATTTTCAACACCAGGTCTTGCAGCCAGAGCGGTGACAGACCGGTATCATCAACGCGCGTGATGGGCGGCGGGAAAAAGGTCCCCGTGTGCACTTGCGGAGCAGTTTGGCGGATGGGCACTTTTGTCATAGCATTCCCTCCCAGTCAAAATCAAACAGCAGGCAAAGCCTGCACAACAGATTATAGCATGCCTTACCCTTGATGACCTGACCGTCCAACCGTATAATGCCTTACATGCAGATTACAGTCATCATACCAGCCTATAACGAGAGCAAAACCATCCAGGAATGCGTGCGGCGCGTTGAAAAACAAGCCGTCGCATCTGAAATTCTCATCGTCGACGACGGATCCGTGGATGGCACGCGTGAGATTCTACAGAGTATGGACGGCCAGGGGGCTGTTCGCGTCATGATGCACCCCCGCAACCTGGGCAAAGGCGCGGCGGTGCGCACGGGCATCCAAAACGCCCGCGGCGATGTGATCATCATCCAGGACGCCGACCTCGAATACGACCCGCGCGATTACCCCGATCTGCTGCGCCCGATCGAAGAAGGCATTGCCGATATTGTTTACGGCTCGCGTTTCCTGGGCGGCGCCCGCCGGCCGATCCTGTTTTGGAACATGGTCGCCAATAAGATCCTGACCTTCGTCACGAACTTCCTGTACAACAACATCCTCAGCGATATGGAAACCGGCTACAAGGTTTTCAAGCGCGAAAAGGTGAAGGATATTCCACTCCACGCGCGGCGTTTTGATTTTGAACCGGAATTCACCGCCAAGGTGCTCAAACGTCACATCCGCATCTACGAAGTGCCCATCCGCTTTAACCCGCGCGAATACACCGAGGGCAAGAAGATCAAAGCCTGGGACGGCTTCATTGCCCTGTGGACGTTGATTAAATACCGCTTCGTGGATTAGGCGGGGTTCTTTTCTTCCGACGGCTTCAAATCGATCACATTCAACTGCATCGACCTTTGGCCGTTGTACACGTTTAACTCGTAGGTGTACATCAGGTCGATGAAAGTTGGCAAGTTGCCGGCCCAATGCCCCTGCCGGAAAGCGATCGCGGCGTACGTCACGCCGCCGTCCTTGACGGTCAGGCGGAGGTGGTTCGCCTCGGAACCAACTGTGCGCGCGTTGACCACTTGCACGCGCCGCGAAACAAACACAGCGTCCGGGTTGCCCATGCCGGTCGGCTGAAGCATCTCGATCTCTTCCAGGTAGGAAGGCCGCATCAGCGCCAGCGGGATTTCCAGATCGGCCCGCAGCATGGGCCGCAGGTCCAACCCTTCCAGCTCCCGCCGGGCAATTTCGCCCAGGCGTTGGCGCAGCGCGTCCATATTTTCGTTGCGAATGGTGAATCCCGCCGCAGCAGCGTGGCCGCCGTGGCGCACGAACAAATCCGCGCATTCATCCAGCGCGCGGGTGATGTGAAACTCGGCGATCGAGCGGCACGAGGCGCGCGTGAATTCCTCGCCAATCTGCCCGGCGACCGCCGGGCGGTAATAGCTCTCGGTCAACTTGGCAGCCACCAGCCCCACCACGCCGGGATTAAACTGCTCATCACAGGCGATCAGGATGTAACCTTCCTCCTCGCCGAGCAACTCCTCCGCCCGCTCCTGCATCTCCTGGGTCAACCGCTGGCGGTCTTTGTTTTGATCGTCCAGCTTTTGCGCCAGGTAGCCCGCCTGGAGCAAATCATCGGTGACCAGCAGTTCATAGGCCTGCAGGGCCGATTCAAGCCGCCCGGCAGCGTTCAGGCGCGGCCCCAACCGGAAGCCAATATCCACAGCATTGACCCGGCGCAGATCCACCCCGGCCGCCTGCGCCAGCGAGAGCAGTCCCTGCCGCTGCGCGAGGCGCATCTGGCGCAGCCCCTGCCGCACCATCACGCGGTTTTCACCGGTCAACGGCACCACGTCCGCCACGGTGCCCAGCGCCACCAGGTCCAGCCATTGTTCCGCCAGCACGCCTTCCACCGGGCGGTGTTGCAGCAATCCCTGGGTGATCTTGTACGCCAGCCCAACGCCGGCCAGGTTTTTTTCCGGGTAAGGGTCGTTGTCGCGCTTCTGGCAAATCACCGCCAGCGCATCCGGCAGATCATCCTTCGGCATGTGGTGGTCGCTGATGATCAAATCCAGGCCCAACGCGCGGGCATGTTCGGCCTCGCGCGGCGAGCGGATGCCGCAGTCCACCGTCAGCACCACGCGGAAACCGCGCTCCGCCAGCACATCCAGGGCTTCATTGTTCAAGCCGTAGCCTTCATCGAAGCGGTTGGGGATGTACGCCTCGGCGTTGCCGCCCAGGGCACGCAGCACCTCCACCATCAGGGCGGTCGCGGTCACCCCGTCCACGTCGTAATCGCCGTAGATCGCCACGGGCTCGCCGCCGTCGATGGCGCGCCAGAGCCGCTCCACCGTCCGGTCCATATCCATCAACAGAAAGGGATCGGACAGCGGAGCCGAGCAGTTCAAATACTCCACCGCCTCCGCGGCGGTACGCACGTTGCGATTGAAGAGAATTTGCCGTAAATAGGGTTGAAAATCGTGCAGTTCAGCGTCCACTTCCGGCGGAAGCGGAGCGGGGATATGCCAGCGCTTATCGTTTTGACGTTGCATCAGCGGTTGTCCATCCGGTTCTTTTCAAATTATGTCTCCCAAGTATAAGCGCGGCCGGGTTCTCCCGCAAGGCGCTCGCCGCTGCCGCTCGCCGTCAGGGCCCCCGCAATCTGGGTTATAATTCCCTGCTGGCGTTGAACAAACAACGCGCAACCCCGCATAAGGTTGATTCATTCACTTGAACGCACCCCAACCCTTCCAGTTTGATCTGCTCGCCCGCGACGGCCGCGCCCGCGCCGGCGTTTTTCACACGCCGCACGGCGATATCCCCACGCCCATTTTCGCGCCGGTGGGCACGCAGGCCACCGTCAAGGCCGTAACGCCGGCCCAGCTCGAGGAAATCGGCGCCAGCCTGGTGCTCTCGAACACCTACCACCTGTACCTGCGGCCCGGCGCCGACCTGGTGGCCGAAATGGGCGGGCTGCACCGGTTCATGCAGTGGCCGCACCCCATGCTGACCGACTCGGGCGGCTTCCAGGTTTTCTCCCTGGCCGATATGCGCAAGATCGATGATGAAGGCGTCACCTTCAAGAGCCACATCGACGGATCAACGCACCGCTTCACGCCCGAATCGGCCGTCGCCATTGAGGAAAAACTGGGCGCCGATATTATCATGGCCTTCGACGAGTGCGCGCCGCCCTACGATCGCGCCTACAATGAACGCGCCGTCGCCCGTACGCACGCCTGGGCCGAACGCTGCCTGCGCGCCAAAACGCGCCCCGACCAGGCGCTCTTCGGCATTGTGCAGGGTGGCATCTTCCCAGATTTGCGCGTCCAATCAGCCGAATTCATCAGCGCGCTGGGGTTCCCCGGGCATGCCATTGGCGGCCTTTCGGTGGGCGAGACCAAGCAAGAGATGAACGCCATGCTGGAGGTCGTTGACGCCGTGCTGCCAGAGGATAAACCCCGCTACCTGATGGGCGTCGGCTCGCCGGAAGATTTGATCAACGGCATCCGCCGCGGTGTGGATATTTTCGACTGCGTGCTGCCCACGCGCCTGGCGCGCCACCAGGCCGCCATGACCTTTACCGGCCGCATCAACCTGATGAACGCGGTCAACGCGCGCGATGAACGCCCCATCGATTCAGCCTGCGGCTGCTACACCTGCCGGCAT
>CALMIB010000031.1 GCA_937863945.1 uncultured Longilinea sp. | reverse complement strand
GCGAGCTTCGAGGAGGCCGCGGCGCGGATTCGGACGGGATTGCTCTGAACAAATTCATCCTAAACAACAGAATTTACATGCTTGCACGGCAAGTATGTAAGTGCTATACTGTGACTGCGCTTCCGGAGGCTCTTTGATTCAATCGTTTGGCGACCAGGACACTGAAGACCTCTACCACGGCCGCGATACCCGAGGAGTCCGCCGTTTTCCACCGGCGATCATCCACACTGCCCGCCGCAAACTGGATATGATTGCAGCGGCCTACCAGTTGAACGATTTGCGCGTACCGCCGGGTAACCGTTTGGAAGCATTAAAAGGCAACTACGAAGGTCTGTTCAGCGTTCGCATCAATGACCAATGGCGCATCATGTTCCGGTGGGAGAAACACGGCGCCAGTGAAGTGCGGATTGTCGACTATCATTAACTTTGGGAGGAACGATGTTCCCTGAAAATCGCATGGCCACCCATCCGGGCGTCATTTTATTGGAAGAATTCCTTGTCCCGTTGGGCATCAGCCAGGTGGCCTTTGCCCGCCATGTCGGCGTACCCACCCAGCGGATCAACGAGATCGTGCGCGGCAAACGCGGGGTGACCCCAGAGACCGCCTGGCTGTTCGCGCAGGCCCTGGGCACTTCGGCTGAATTTTGGGCCAATCTTCAAATGGCGTACGACCTGTCGCGCAGCCGGCCGACTCGAAAAATCGAACGGCTGACCGTGGCCGGCTAACTTTCAAAACCGCGTTCGCGCAGGAAAGCTTCCACTTCGGCGCGCGTGGGCAGCGAGGGCGGCGCCCCGGCACGCGTGACGGCCAGCGCCCCGGCGGCGTTGCCGCGCAGCAGCACGTCGCGCGGCGGGCGCCCTTCGGCCAGCGCGGCGGCGAACGCGCCCACAAAGGCATCCCCGGCGGCCACCGTGTCCACGGCGCGCACCGCGAAGGCGGGCACGTCCAGGCTGCCTGCCGCCGAAACCCAGCGCGCGCCGCGCTCGCCCAGCGTGACCACCAGGTTGCGCACGCCGCGCTCCAGCAGCGCGCGAATGCCGCGCTCCAGATCAGGCTCGCCGGGAAGCCGTTGCAGTTCACGCTGGGTGGGCACCAGGTAATCGGGTAGCGCGAGCAGGTCGGGGCTGGGCGGGTGCGCGGGGGCCGGGGTGGGCCCCACCGCC
>CALMIB010000030.1 GCA_937863945.1 uncultured Longilinea sp. | reverse complement strand
ATTTGGTACAGCAGCGGGTTTCCAGGCCGCAGGCGCCCATTCCGCCAATGATCTTGGCCACATCCCGCGGGCCAATCTGGCGCAAATCAACCTGCGATTGGTTGTACATACGCTGCATATCCTGCCGCAGCGATTTTAAGTCAACTTTTTCTTCGCTTTCCGTGCTGAAGAGGAAAGAAAGCCGCGACCCATCGAAACTGTACTCGGCGGCAATGATCTTGACGCCTTCCAGGCGCAATTCTGCTGCGCGCGATCGGCAGGAAACCATGGCCTCAACTTCGCGCTGCTGCCACATTTGCCGGAGCAAAAGGTCGCGCGGTGTTGCCCTGCGGTCCACTTCCTTCCAGCCCCCCTCAGGAGGCGCTGCAGGTTGTGAAACCACTTGCGCAATCTCACCCATTTGCCAGCCGCGGCTCGTTTCCACCACTACCATATCGCCCAGTTGAAGATCGTTCAATCGCCTGGCATCAAAGTGGTAGATCTTGCCAACCTTTGAAAACCGGACGCCAACAACGTAGGGTTGCACAGATGCATTCATGGATTAACCTACCACATTGATCGTAACTGCCGGCTGGTTTTGATAGGCGTTCACCGAAAGCCGCGCCGCCAACTGCTCAGCCAGCGAACGCAGCGCCCGGGCCGGAGCAGACTGAGGTTGCGAAACAATCACCGGTTTGCCGTCATCGCCGCCTTTGCGCACGGCAGGATCCATGGGAATGGCTCCCAGGAAGGGCACGCCCTCATTTTGCGCGAGCATTTCGCCGCCGCCGCGTCCAAACACTTCCATGCGGGTTCCGTCGGGCATTTCCAGGTAGCTCATGTTTTCAATCACGCCCAGGATGGGCACGTTCAGTTCATTAAACATGGCCAGCCCGCGCGCGGCATCTTCCACCGAAACCATCTGGGGCAGCGTCACAATCACGCCGCCGCTCAGCGGCAGGCTTTGCGCCAGACTCAACTGTGCGTCGCCCGTGCCCGGCGGCAAATCAATGATCAGGTAATCCAGCTCGCCCCAGGCTACGTCGCTCAGAAATTGGCGGATGGCCGAATGAAGCATCGGGCCGCGCCAGATCAAGGGTTTACCGGGCGGAACGAGGAAACCAATCGACATCATCTTAACGCCGTAGGTCTCGGCCGGAGTCAACTTGCCGTTGTCAAAAGGCGGCAAACGATCGACTCCCATCATCGTTGGCACATTGGGCCCATAAATATCTGCATCCAGCAAGCCAACCCTGGCGCCGGTTTCGGCCAGCGCCACAGCCAAATTCACCGCCACGGTCGATTTGCCAACGCCTCCCTTGCCCGATGCCACCGCGACCGCGTTTTTCACCGGCAGATTCATTAAACCACGCGGCTTGCCATCGGAAATCACATTGGAACCCAGGCGGATATCCACCTGGGTTACGCCAGAGAGCGCCGCCACGGCAGCGCGCGCCTCGCTCTCGATCCTTGTCCGCAGCGGGCAGGCCGGCGTGGTCAGCACAATTTCAAAAGATACTTTACCATCCTCAACGGCCAGATCCTGAATCATGTTCAGGGTCACTAAATCTTTATGCAATTCAGGTTCCTGAACCATGCTCAACGCCGTCAGGACATCTGTTGTGGAAACTGCCATGATGAAATCCTTTCTACCAATAATTCTACCCGATGTTCAGGTAATCGTTAACCTTTCTTGGGAGGGTTGGCAAGATCACCGTGGTATTGGTGGTATTGCTCTACAAGCTCCTGATCTGTTCCGCGGAAACGGCGAATTGTCTGGTGAGCACACACCGTGCAGCCGCGCATCGCCCGAAATGAATCTGAATTGCAGGCGACGCAGCCGCCCATTTTGACCATCATCAGTACGAAGGCTGACTGATCCAGCAGATCCGCCTGTTGACTGGTAACGGCATCAATCAATTGTGCCCATTGAACGCCGCGGGCGTCCCTCAGGCTTGCGGCGACCCGCATCGGGAACATCAACTCAGTATCCGAATTGAACATGAAACCTCCTCCGTCACGCTTTCGGCCTGGCCTTTTCGGCCCTCGCGGCGGCCTCGCGGGAGGCATTTACCGGCCGGATGCTCTCATAATAGGATACAGGCTTCATCAGTTTATCGAGGCCGTATAAGTGCGACTCGCCCCGGGTATAGCTGGCCAATTCAAAATCATGATCCATTTTAATGGCGTCAAATGGGCAATATTCAGCGCAAAATCCACAATTCATGCAAATATCCATATCGATGTGAAATTCTGCCGGATGCGGGCTTGGCTTTCCCGTTACCGGATCGGTTGCCCGGTAAATCCAGATGCACTGCGGAGGACAGACTTTTGCGCAAATTCCACAGGCCGTGCAGCGCAAATTCTTTTCGCCGTTTTCGCCCTCATCATAAACCAGGAAAGGCAGCACCCGGAATTCCTCAGGCACCGGCAATTGCTCCTCGGGATATTGGATGGTGAAGATGCCTTCCGTATCCGCCTGGCGGCGCGCTTCAATGCCTTCAGGAGTCCAGTAACGCTTCCTTCCTTTGACCAAATCCACGATGTAGGTATCAAAGAAATGGCCCATGGTTACGCCAAGGCTGCTCATCACGCCAAAACGTTTTCCGAAGTTTTTCATGCTTCCCTCCGCGCCCTTTCCTAGCGGTCCACTTCGCCCAGGACGATATCAATTGCTCCCAGGATGACGACCACATCAGCCACTTTTTCACCGCGCGACATTGGCGCCAACGATGTTAGATTGATGAAAGTTGGAGCGCGGACGTGGTAGCGTTCGGGGTTGGGTTTTCCACTGGATACGATGTAGAAACCCAGCTCGCCTTTCGGGCCTTCCACGCGCCCATAGGATTCCCCTGCCGGAACGCGCACCTGGTAAGCTGGCTTGCCGGCCAAAATGGGCCCACCGGGTATATCGCGCAGCAATTGTTTGATGATTTTGATGCTTTCTTTGATTTCTCCCACCCGCACGAGGTAGCGATCATAAATATCACCGTGGATGCCGGTGACGACGTCAAAGTCCAACCGGTCATAAATACTGTAAGGATCGGCGCGGCGAACATCATACGGAACGCCCGAAGCCCGTAAAATCGGCCCGGCGGTCGAAAGGGCAATCGCCTGATCCGCGGTCAACACGCCAACGCCCTCGCAGCGCGTGCGCAAGATTTCATTATTGGTCAGGTAGGCATCAAATTGATCCAATTTTCGCGGAATGCGGTCGTAGATCAAGTTATGGATCTTTTTAAGCACCTCGTCCGACACGTCCCGCACAACCCCGCCAAAGCGGAAGTAATTGCACATCATCCGGGAGCCGGACACTTCCTCAAAAATATCCAGGATCAATTCGCGCTCTTCAATCGCGTACAGGGATGCGGTAAAATACACGCCCAGGTCATTGAGCAAAAAGCCTGTCGCAAAGAAGTGATTCATGATGCGGGTCAATTCTGCCATGATGACCCGGATATATTCAGCACGCTCAGGCACCTGCAAACCCATGAGTTTTTCAACCGCCAGCGCATAAGCAAAATTGTTGCTCATGGAAGTGGTGTAATCCAGGCGGTCGGTAAAGGGCATGTTTTGCAGGAAGGTGTTTCGCTCACCAATTTTCTCATGGTTGCGGTGCAGATAGCCCATCACCGGCTTTAAATCAACGATCTTTTCGCCTTGCAGAGAAACCACCATCCGAAAGACCCCGTGCGTGGAGGGATGTTGGGGACCCATGTTGACGATCAATTCGTCGGTCTTGAATTCCTCATAGTGGGCCGTCTGCTGCAAGCCCGAATACAACAACGTTTCAGCTTCGGGCACCCACCGCTCGGGATCAAAACCGGTGGGATACTGGACGTTATCGTTAAATGGATTGCGGTCATCTGCATGGATGGGCTTGCCTTCCGGCCAGCGGCTTTTGAACGGCTTGACATCCTCTTCATAGAAAGGTTCTTTCCAATCTTTGCGCAGCGGATGGCCCTCAAAGCCTTCCCACATCAAAATTCTGCGCAGATCCGGGTGCCCTTCGAAGCGGATGCCCATCAGATCCCACAATTCGCGCTCCTGAAAATCCGCGCCCGGGTACAGCGCCACCAGGGACGGCACTACCGCATCCTCGCGCGGAACTTGCACTTTGAAAACCAGTGCAGGGCCGCCAATCGTTTTGTAAGCGTAATAGACAACGTCGAATATGCCCTCGGCCAGATAATCGCTGGCCGTGACCATTGACAGGTAATCAAAGCCAAAATCGTCTCGCATGGCTCGCGCAAAATCCAGCAGATGTTCACGCTCCACGATAAAACCAGAGTAGCCGGGACGATCATCTTTCTTCACCCAGCCGGAGGGGAAGTGTTCAACCAGCGTTTCCAGGGGATTCACCAGAGTCGCTTCTGTCATCTTATCCCTCCTTGGCCGGCAAATAACCATTTTGACCGGCATAAAACACCGCGACCGCCGCTTTTTAAGCATCGGCCACGGGCTGCGAATTTTCACGGATCACGGCTGCCTTGCGCATATCGATCAAATCCGGCCCCAAAACCGGCACGGGGATCGGCTCTCCGGGGCCTTTTTGGTACCAGGATACCTCTTTGAGCGATTGGCCTTCGATTTTCTTTTGAAGGGTCATCAACCCGTGCAAAAGCGCCTGAGGGGTCGGCGGGCAGCCGGGAATGTACACATCCACCGGGATGAACTTATCCACTCCCGCAACCACGTTATAGCCTTCTTTAAACGGTCCGCCGCTGGTGGCGCACGCCCCCATCGCGATGACGTATTTGGGCTCGGGCATTTGATTGTATAGACGTACGATCTGCGGGATCATCTTCTTGGTCACCGTGCCGGAAACCAGCATCACGTCGCTCTGGCGCGGGCTGGGGCGCATAACCTCCATGCCGAAGCGGGCCAGGTCATACCGGCTGGCGGCCGCTGCAATCATCTCGATGGCGCAGCAAGCCAGTCCAAACATCATCGGCCACACCGAATTCTTGCGGCTCCAATTGTAGAGGCGATCCAACGTCGTCAATGCAACTTGATTTTGCATCTCCTGCGGGACTTGATATTCCGGCTTGGAAAGACCTTCTGGGCTCATTTTGCACCTTCTCGACAAATGGGATTGCAGATCGTCAAAACCGACACAGATTAATCAATTGTACCCCTGGGTGGGCAGGTGTCAATAATAAATTAAGATAATAATTTTTTGCTTAATTGCAAGAATCTGTTATACAATCAGTAAATGGTAATCACAACCCGCGATCAAATCCTGGAAATTCTCCGGCGAACACGAACCGCGACGGTTTCCGACCTGGCCGGTCAATTGCACACCACCCCGGCGAATATCCGCTACCACCTGGATGTGCTGCTCGAGGAATCCGCCATCGAATCCCTGCCGCCCGACTCCGCCCGATCACAGCCCGGCCGTCCGGCAGCGCGTTTTCGCCTGAGCCAGAAATCCAGGCCCAATGACCTGACCCAGTTCAGCCAGGAACTTTTGACGCTTTTCCTCTCCGGTGCGTTTCCGTGCGCTCAAACCGAGAAGCTCAATCTGATCGCCTCAGAACGGGTGAAGCTTGTAAATCTCGACGGATCATCAACTCAGCAGTTAAATCAAGCCATCGGATTTTTCAACCAGCATGCCTACCAGGCACGCTGGGAAGCGCGCCGGCTGGGCCCAGAAATCCACTTTGGCAATTGTCCCTTCTATGCCATTCTTTCAGATCATCCGGAATTGTGCGAGATTGACCGGCGCATGCTGGAGTTCATGCTTCCCGCTCGTGTAGATTTACTGGAGCATATCCAGGTTGACCACCCTACGCCGCACGCCTGTTTGTTTCGATTGCAATTCTATAGTCAGCCCTCTAATCATGCCGAAGTGAAAGCAGAATAATGCAGGCATTTCGAAATATAACGCTCAACCGGGTACAGGCAGACGGCGTATTGCTGCTGACGGCGGCAATCTGGGGAGGCGGTTTCGCCGCCCAGCGGATCGCCGCGCAACACCTCGGGCCGCTCGCCATCAACGGGATCCGCTTTCTCCTGGCAGCAGCTTTTCTCCTTCCGCTGGTTCAATTTCGGCCAAAAATCACCCGCCAGGTGATGCCCGGTGTGATAGTAGCCGGTTTGTGCTTAACGGTCGCCACCAATTTCCAACAACTTGGCCTGCGCTACACCACAGCCGGAAATGCCGGTTTTATCACCAGCCTGTATGTCATCCTGGTTCCATTCTTTTTATCCATTTTCTGGCATGAGACCATTCAGTGGTACAGCTATCTTGCTGCGCTGATCGCGGTTGCCGGCATGTTTCTGATCAATACAGGCGGCGTGGTCTCCATGTCATCGGGCGACCTGTTTGAATTGGCCGGGGCGGTGTTCTGGGCGTTGCACGTCATCGTCATTGGCATCACCGTTCGGCGAATGGATGTGCTCTCATTTTCGATCGGCCAATTTGGTTTTTGTGGTATAGTGAACTTGCTATTTGGTTTGTTATTTGAGACGATCCAGGTCGATAGCCTTGTTCATGCCGGATGGGCGCTGCTCTATGCCGGCATCATTTCCGGTGGGATCGGTTATACGCTGCAAGCGCTGGGACAAAAATTCTCCCTCCCCAGCGATGCAGCCCTGATCCTGAGCCTGGAAGCTGTGTTTGCAGCCCTGTTCGGTTTTTTGTTTCTCCAGGAAAAAGCCACCTTGACGCAGATCATTGGATACGCCCTCATCCTGATGGCTATCATCTTCGCGCAGCGGATGCGCCCGGGCGAAGCTTCGCTAACAGAAGCAAAATCGTCCGCAACTTCAAAATAAACGGATTTCCAGCGATGAAATGGTGGCGTCATCCCGCGGTTCGCATCAGTGCTTTATATCTACTCGTTTCCATTTTATGGATCCTGTTTTCCGACCGTCTGCTGGGTTTGCTGGTCAACGATCCAGAGCAGATTATACGGTATTCAACATACAAAGGCTGGGGATTTGTCAGCGTTACCTCAGTGTTGTTATTCACCGTGCTCATGCGGGAGTTCATCAGCCGCCAGCAGCGCGAGCGAGATGTGGATGCAATCGCCCGGCTGGCCACCGCTACGCGCTTTTCGATGACGCGCGACGAATTGCTGCCGGCCATCCTGGATGAATTGATCCGATTCACCCAGGCGGATACAGCGGCAATTGTCCTGCACGATCCCGACCGCAAGGATTTTGAAATTGCGCTTTCCAACGACGATCGCCCCTATGCGACCGGCATGCGCATCCCGCCGGACCGGATCATCGGCCGGGTTTTTGAAACCGGCGAACCGTATCTGAATAATCAAGCGGATCGCGATCCTCTGGTGTATCAGGTGGAACGGCTTTCAGGCCTGAATGCCCTGGCGGTCATACCGTTGACGGTTCAACAACGCAAACTTGGCGTGCTGTTGGTTGCGAAAACCGGGCATATTGATCAGTCCACCTTCAAATTGTTGGTCTCCGTATCCGACTTTGCCGCCAGTGCAATCCACCGCCTTACGCTCCACGATCAGACCGTGCAACGCGTGCAGCAATTATCTACCCTGCGATCCATTGACCTGGCCATCACTGCCGAACTGGATCTTACGTCCATCCTGAATATCCTGGTGGACGAGGTATTGAAAATCAAAGGGATCAGTGCTGCCAGCGTGCTGATGCCGCTGAACCACAAAGACCTGCTGCATTTTCGCGCCGGAAAAGGGTTTTCGACGGATTTCATCAAAAAGGCGGTGATCCCGATGGATGATTTCCGCATGAGCAGCCAATTTCCGGCACGGTTCACGTTGACCATCTCTGAGCTGCAAAACACGCCGACTTCATCCCGCTATGCCCTGGGCGATGCCGAGGGCTTTTCGATTTATCACGCCATCCCACTGGTATCCAAGAATGAGATGACCGGCGTGCTGGAAGTGTACCAAAAATCGCCTGCCCAATTGAGTCTGGAGGTGATGGATTTTCTGGAATCGCTGGCAACCCAGGCTGCGATTGCAATTGACATC
>CALMIB010000029.1 GCA_937863945.1 uncultured Longilinea sp. | reverse complement strand
TGAAAACCTGATCCTGTGCACCTACTACAAAGAGCCTTTTTCCAGGGGAATCATCCTGGACCAGGAAAAAATTGAAGAGAACGCGGAGGCGCTGGTCAAAGAGTTCGACATCCGCACGCCCAGCATTTTTACCTCCGTGGGATCACTTTCGGGTGGCAACCAGCAGAAGGTGATCATCGCCCGCGAGCTTTCCCGGCCGATTCAGTTCCTGGTTGCCTCGCAACCCACGCGCGGTTTGGATGTGGGTTCGATTGAATTCATTCACAAGCGCATCGTCGAAAAACGTTCTGCCGGTTGCGCCGTATTACTGGTATCACCGGAACTTGACGAAGTTATGGAATTATCAGATCGAATTGCGGTCATGTATCGCGGAAAAATTACGGCAATCCTTCCAGCCGACCAGGTGACCAAGGAGCAGGTTGGTTTATTAATGGCTGGTGTTCCCCTCGATCAGGCTTTGCAAAAAGCGCCTGCTCCCGAATCGCATAAACGAGAAACCACACTTTAGAGCGGAGGCGCTGAATTGAGCGAAGAACCTTCGAAAAAACAAGATCTGGGCAAGGCCGCGCTGGAAGAAATGAAGCCCCCAAAAGAAAAAAAGGCCGGCAAGCGCCGCCCGTTTGGCCGGGCGTTGGTCATTCCGTTGCTGGCCGTTTTTTCCGGCCTGGTTTTGGGCGCCATCCTGATTGTTCTCACCGACATGGATGTCTATGCGGCCTTTGGACAGTCCTTTGGGGCGGGTATTAAGGCCGCGTTTGATTCCGTTGTTGTCGCCTACGGCGCGCTATTGCGCTCAGCCTTTGGCGACCCGGCGCGCATAGTTGCGGCCTTGCAGGGCGGCGACGCACTGGAAATCCGCCGGGCATTCAATCCCTTCCTGGAGAGCCTGGTCGTTTCCACGCCCTACATCTTCGCCGGCCTGGCCGTGGCGGTGGGTTTCCGCTCCGGCTTGTTCAATATCGGCGTGGAAGGCCAGTTGTTTATCGGCGCCGCGGCGGCAACCTTTGTGGGCTATGCCGTCAAAGGTCTGCCGGCCATCATCCACCTGCCGCTGGCGTTGCTGGCTGGTGCCGCGGGCGGCGCGTTGTGGGGCTTCATCCCCGGCCTGCTCAAGGCAAAAACCGGCGCGCATGAGGTCATCAACACCATCATGCTCAACTGGATCGCATTCCGCCTGACCGATTGGCTTCTGGCCGGGCCCATGCAGCGGCCCACCTCCGGCGGCATGCCCATCACGCCCGAAGTCGAAGCATCGGCCATGCTGCCGCAGTTTTTTGGAGCTCCCATCCGCTTCCATCTGGGCTTCTTCATCGCCTTGCTGGTCGCCTGGTTGATGTGGTTCCTGTTGTTCAAAACGACATGGGGCTTTAATCTACGCACGGTGGGCGCCAACCCCAACGCCGCGAAATATGGCGGCATGGACATTGTGCGAAGTACTGTCATCGCCATGTCGCTTTCCGGCGCGTTGGCCGGCCTGGCCGGTGCCAACCAGGTGCTGGGCGTCACGCATTCCATGGCGATGGGCCTGTCTTCCGGCTACGGCTATGACTCTATCGCCCTGGCCCTGCTGGGCAACAGCTCGCCGCTGGGTGTCGTCCTGGCATCCCTGCTGTTCGGTTTCCTGCGCAACGGCGCCACCCAGATGATGGTCGCCACCAAGATTCCCATCGATATCATCTCCATCATCCAGGCATTCATCATCGTCTTCATCGCCGCACCGGCGCTAATCCGTGCAATCTTCCGCATCAAAGCCGAAAAGGCTGACGAAACGGTGTTCGTACGCGGTTGGGGAGGTTAACTCATGGCACCTGCTGCATCCACCAAAACCACCGTGCAAATCATCCAGCCCGTTTCGACCCGCCGGCGAGTCATCATGGGAATCACCTTCCTCGTCTTTGCGGCGATCACCCTGTTGGTTTTTCTACCGAATACCGCCTCCGATTTAACGACCTCTTTCGGGCTCACCCCTGGCGGCCTGAAACGCGGCGCGGTGGACAACTGGGTGGTAAATTCCCAACTGACCCTGATCCTCATTAGCATCGTGACCGTGCTGCTGGGGATTTACCAACTGGTGCGCGGCTTTGGCAAACGCACCAACGCCATCCTCGGCCTGGTCGCATTGATGTTTGTGTTTGCCTTCCTGACGTATGCAGCCAAGGGCAAATCGGTCAATATCGGCGGCCTGATCAGCAGTTCACTTTCGCTGGCCGTTCCGATCATCCTGGGCGCCTACTCCGGCATCCTGTGCGAGCGTTCCGGCATCATCAACATTGGCATCGAAGGTATGATGTTGATGGGCGCGCTGGTCGGCGCGCTGGTCGGCAGCGTTACAAAATCGCCCTGGGTCGGCTTGCTGGGTTCCATCGTTTCAGGCATGCTGCTGGCCCTGGTACTTGCCTGGCTCTCCATCAAATACAAGATCAACCAGATCATCACGGGCACGGTGATCAACATCTTTGGCACCGGCATGACTTCATTTATTTCCGCGAAGTTCATGCAGACCAACGAAGCGTTGAACAACACGCCGATGTTCACCCGCGTTCCCATCCCCCTGCTGGCGGATATTCCCTTCATCGGCCCGATTCTTTTCAACAATAACCTGTTCATCTACGGCACCATCCTGGTGGCCATTGTCCTGCAGGTGGCGCTCTTCTCCACACGCTGGGGCCTGCGCCTGCGCGCGGTGGGCGAGCACCCCAAAGCCGCCGATACGCTGGGTATCAACGTCATCAAAACGCGCTACATGGGCACACTGCTGGGCGGCATGGTGGCCGGGTTCGCAGGCGGCTACTTCACCCTGGGCTCGGTCGGCCGCTTCGATGAAATGATGAGCGCCGGCAAGGGCTTCATCGGCCTGGCTGCCATGATCTTTGGCAACTGGAACCCGATTGGCGCCTTTGGCGCGGGCATGCTGTTTGGCTTCGCCGATGCTTTCGGCTCCAAGTTATCCATCCTGGGCAGCGTGGTTCCGCCGCAATTCATGGCCATGCTCCCGTACATCATCACAATGATTGTGCTGGCCGGGCTGATCGGCAAGGGACACGCGCCCGCGGCTGAAGGCACGCCGTACGAAAAAGAATAATTTCAAAAATTTGTAACCAAAGTCCCGAGCCTCCCTGGTCAAAAGATCGGGGAGGTTTTCATTTCGGTTTGTTATAATAACACAAGTAAATTTTACAAGAGGTGCATTGCATGAGTACCATCCAGGTAGAAAACATCGTCAAAGCCTTCGGCAGCCAGCGTGCCGTCGATGGAGTCTCTTTTGAAGTCAACCCCGGTGAAATCTTTGGCCTTTTAGGACCCAACGGGGCCGGGAAAACCACTACCATCCGCATCCTGCTGGATATTTTCAAAGCAGATTCGGGCCGCGTATCCATTTTGGGCGGCGCGATGACCGAAGAGAAAAAGAACCGCATCGGCTATTTGCCGGAAGAACGCGGTCTCTACCAGGAGATCAAACTGGAACAATGCCTGACTTACCTGGCCACCCTGAAGGGACTTTCGCAGGCGGAGGCCACCCGGCGTATCAACGTGTACCTGGAACGCTTTGACCTGGCGCAACACCGCAAAAAGAAGCTTAAAGAACTCTCCAAGGGCATGCAGCAGAAAGCGCAGCTCATCGTCACGCTGGTGCACGAACCGGACGTGTTGATCATCGACGAGCCTTTCAGCGCGCTCGATCCGGTAAACACACAAATGGTGAAGGACCTGCTGCTCGAGGAACGCGGCAAAAACCGCACCATCGTGCTGTGCACGCACCAGATGCACCAGGTGGAGGAATTGTGCGACCGGATCGTTCTGATCAACCAGGGCAAATCGGTTCTTTACGGCGGTTTGGAAGAAATCCGCCGCCGCTTCGCCGGACAGGATTTGCTCCTGCGCACCCCCACCGCGCTGCCGGCAGCCCTGCCGGGCGTTGCCTCTTACGAGCACACCAACGGCGGCTATCACCTCATGCTGTCGGCCGGCAGCGATCCGCAGGCTGTACTGGCAGGCCTGCTTTCAGCCGGGATCACGGTGGAACAGTTTGAAATCGCCATGCCCACCATGGATGAAATCTTCATCCGGGTGGTCACCGGAGACTCATCCAATGAATAATATCTGGCTGGTGTTCAAGCATGAATACAGCCGGCACGTGCTGCGCAAGCGGTTCATCATAGCGGTGCTCAGTGTGCCGTTAATGGCCCTGGTGATCATCGCGGCCAGCTTTCTGGCGGCAAGGTCCGGGTATGACGGCCGCCCGGCCGGCTACATCGACCGGTCTGGCCTGTTTGCCAACGCGCAGCAACTCCCGGTGGAAGAAGACGCGTTCATGCCGGCGATTCAATTCCGCGCCTACACGGACGAAAGCGCGGCGCAGGCCGACCTGGAAAAGAAAGTCATCCAGGCGCTGTTTGTGATTGCCCCCGATTATATGCACACCGGCAAGGTTCAGATGATCGCCCTGGATTCGCCGGGCTCGCAGGTGCAATCTGATTTTCAGGATTTCCTGGTGGCCAATTTGCTCGCCGGCAAGGACCCCGCTGTGGTCAAACGGCTCACCGAGGGCAGCACCCTGAAGATTAAGAACATCGAAGGCAACCGCGAGATGTCGGACAACAACTTCCTGGCGATATTGGTGCCGATCATCGCCGGCGTGCTCTTTATGGTTGCCATCAACACCAGCGGCGGTTATCTGCTTCAGGCGGTTGTGGAAGAAAAAGAAAACCGCACCATGGAAATCATGGTCACATCCATTTCGCCGTCCCAGTTGATGGCCGGGAAAATCCTTGGGAATCTCAGCGTGGGGTTAACCCAGGTGGTGATCTGGGTGCTGGGCGGCGTGGCGGCCATCAACCTGCTCATGCGCGCCAACCCGGAACTGAACATGGGCGGACTGATCACGCCTTCCTACTTCTGGTTGATGATTGGCACCTTCATCCCGAGCTTCATTATGGTCGCAGCGCTTATGGCGGCCATCGGCGCCACGGTGACCGAAACGCGCGAGGCGCAGCAGGTCTCCGGCCTGTTCACCCTGCCCATCTTTCTGCCGCTCTGGTTCATCAGCGTCATCATGTCGCACCCCAACGGCGCGCTGGCCAAAGTGCTCAGCTTCTTCCCGTTGACCGCGCCAATAACCCTTCCGATGCGCGCAGTGCTCACGGATATCCCCGCCTGGGAAATCATCGCGACCATCAGCCTGCTCATCCTGACCGCTGTGGTTGCCATCTGGTTTGCCAGCCGGGCCTTCCGCCTGGGCATGCTGCGCTATGGAAAACGCCTGTCATGGAAAGAACTCTTCGGACGCGCGTGAGGACTCCATGGAAAAAATGCTGCTTGTACTCAAAAACGAATTTCGGGTCGTTGTACTCAGAAAGTCCTTCTTTCTCACGCTGATCCTGGTTCCACTGATTGGAACGGTCATCTTTGGCATCTTCGGCTCAATCGGCGGCACCGATCCCACCTCGGCCATCGGCCGGATCATCTCGTCGCCGGAAGAGGTCAAACCAGAAGGCCTGGTCGATCAAAGCGGACTGATCCAATCCATGTTGGAGGGGATGGAAGCCGATCTGATCCAATTTCCCGACGAAGCCGCCGCCAACCAGGCGCTGCAGGCCGGCCAGATTGACTCATATTACATCCTTCCGCCCGATTTTCTCCAGTCCGGGGAAATCACCTACCTGCGCACCGATTTCAACCCGCTGGGGGGCATGGACCGGTCGGGTAATTTGTTTGCCGTCATCCGCCACAACCTGCTCATCGACGACCCGCAATTGCTGGAACGGGTCAACCAGCCCTATAACCTGGAAGTGACCTACACCTCACAACAACCCGTGCGCGATTCTGGCAGCTTCCTGAGCTTCATGGTGCCTTACATCGTGACCATGCTGTTTTACATGGTCATCCTGACCTCGGCCAGCATGATGTTGAACAGCATCACCACCGAAAAAGAAAACCGCGTCATGGAAGTGCTGATGACTTCGATCACACCGACGCAGATGCTGGGCGGGAAGATCATCGCGCTGGGCCTGGCGGGCCTGCTGCAAACCACAGTCTGGATGGGTTACAGCTACCTGGTGATGATGCTTTCGCGCAGCTCGGTTCCCGAACTGGCCACTTTCATCATCACCCCCTCTCTGCTCGTCTGGGGCATGGTATTCTTCCTGTTGGGCTACGCCGTTTATGCAGCCCTGATGTCCGGGGTGGGGGCGTTGGTGCCCAACCTGCGCGAGGCTTCGCAGGCCACCACCATCGTGATCATCCCGCTGGTCATTCCGTTGTTCTTCATCAACACGCTGGCTGAAAAGCCCAACGGCATCATTTCGCTGGTGCTCAGCCTGTTCCCGTTAACCTCGCCCATCACGATGATGGCGCGCCTGTCGACCGCCATTGTCCCCTGGTGGCAACTGGCCATCTCGGTTGCGCTGCTGGCGGCCACCGCCTTTTTCTTAATTCGCGCGGTAGCAGGCATGTTCCGCGCCCAGCGGCTGCTTTCAGGCCAGACATTTAACTTGAAGCTCTTTTTCAATGCCCTGCGCGGCAAAGCATAAGCCGTAACCCTGAAAAACGCGGCGTAAATTCAATGCGCCGCGTTTTTCGTTTAAGGAAACAAAAACTGGCTATAATCATCCTAACGGACAAAAATCACGTCAGGGCAATCATGGCCCTACGGCATCCATTGGGAGGCTTGCAATGAAGAAAAACCTTGTCACCCTTTCCATCCTGGCAACGCTGGTCATCCTGCTGAGTTCCTGCAACCTGCCGCGCCCCACCGAGCAAGTCTCCGGCCCCGACCAGCTCAACACCTTTGCCGCGCAAACCGTGATTGCCCTCAGCACCACCGTGGCAAACGCCAAAACACAGGCCCCTGCCACCCAGTCGCCGGGCGGCCCAATCGCCAGCGCCACTCCACCGGCGGTCAACACGGCCTCACCAGGCACCGCCACCAGTCAGCCTACCCCCTGCGACCGGGTGGAATTCGTGCGCGACGTCAATTACCCGGATGACACCGCCGTGGATCCCGGCCAGACCTTCACCAAAACCTGGGAGTTGAAGAACACCGGCTCCTGCACCTGGAATTCCAATTACGCCATTGTGTTTGACACAGGCGAAAGCATGGGCGTGGCCCCGGCCACGCAACTGACCAGCGGTTCGGTTGCGCCGGGGCAGATCGTACAGGTTTCCTTAACCTTCACCGTGCCGAACAAGGTGGGCACCTTCCAGGCGAATTTCAAATTGCGCAACGCCGCCGGCGTAGTGTTTGGGCTGGGCAGCGACGGCTCGAAAGCCTTCTGGGTGAAGGTTAAGGTCTCCTCGTCGGCATACAATTTTGTCGACAATTTCTGTAAAGGCGAATGGCGCAGCACCAACGGCAACCTGACCTGCCCCGGCCAAACCGGCGACAACGGCTTTGTAGTCAAGGTGGATGAGCCCACTCTGGAAACCGGTACAAAAGAAAATGAAGCCGCCCTGTGGGCCAATCCACCCTCTGGAACCGATACGGAAATCCGCGGCACGTTCCCGGCCCTGTCGGTCACCAGCGGCATGTATTTCAAGTCCATCATTGGCTGCCTGGACGGCGCCACCAACTGCAATGTGAAATTCATTCTTGCTTACATTCCCGAAGGCGGCTCTGAGACCAAACTGGCCGAGTGGAGCGAAACCTATGACAACAACTTCACCCGCGTCAACCTCGACCTTTCCACGCTGGCCGGGAAGAAAGTCCAGTTCATCCTGATCGTAAAATCCAACGGGGAATCCAACCAGGATCAGGCCTTCTGGTTGCAACCGCGCATTGAGCCGTAAGCCTGAACAATCCTGTCATTCCATGAACCGGGTCGTTTTTATTAAGCAAACTGCCGATTCATGCCAATGCTGTTTCAGGCAGCAATTCTCAATATGAAAAACAGGACAAAGAACAGAGAAGGCAGGGAAAGGCAGATGTGATAAGCTAGTGGAATGTATGAA
>CALMIB010000028.1 GCA_937863945.1 uncultured Longilinea sp. | reverse complement strand
CGCCGACCATTTTGCCTATACCATCAGCAAAGCCGCGCTGGCCGCCCTGACCCAATCGCTGGCAGTTGCGCTCGCTCCGCGCATTCAGGTCAACGGGCTGGCCTGTGGCGCCATCCTGCCGCCAGCCGACGGCGGCCCAACCGACGGCACTCTGGCTTCCGTTCCAGCCGGGCGCTGGGCGGACCTTAAGGAAGTGGCGCAAAGCGTGGTATTCTTGTTATCGGGGCCATCGTATATCACCGGTGAAATCATTCACCTGGACGGCGGCCGGCACCTGGTTTAAATTCATTCACTTCTTACGAGGCGTTTATGGATCAAATCTTGATCAAGGACTTGCTCGTGCGCGGCGTGATCGGCATTTCCGACCGCGAGCGCGAAAACCCGCAGGATATCCTGGTGAACATCGTCCTGTTCACCGACATCAGCCAGGCTGCAACGAGCGATAATATCGATGACTGCGTCAATTATCGCACCGTCTCGAAGAAGGTCTTTGCATATGTCGAAACAGCCCAAACCTACACCGTCGAAGCTCTGGCCGCTCGGATTGCCACGCTGTGCCTGGGCGAGCCGAATGTGAAGGGCGTGCGGGTGCGCGTGGAAAAACCCGGCGCGGTCCGGTTTGCCCGCTCGGTTGGCTGTGAGATTGAGCGTTTTTCAACGTAGAGAATCAATGCATCAGGCAATCCTGCTGCTTGGCTCCAATATTTCACCGGAGAAGAACATCCAGGCTGGCCTGGCGATGTTACAGGAATGCTGCGGCGTCCAGGCCGTATCCGCCACCTGGCAGACGCCGGCGATGGGCAGCCCCGGGCCTGATTTTCTCAACGTTGCCGTGCAAGTGAACGTGAACCAGGATGCGGACAGCTATAAATGGCATGTTTTGCGGCCGATTGAAGAAAAATTGGGAAGGATGCGCAGCGCGGATAAAAACGCCCCGCGGACGATTGATATTGACATCATCGTATGGGACGGAGTGGTTCAGGATGCCAACCTGTGGTCGCGCGCGTTTGTCGCCATTCCCACCTCGGAACTTGCCCCCAATCTCATCGAACCGGCCAGCGGCAAGAGCTTGCGGATGATCGCGCAGGATTTGCGTCCTCCCTCCGGAGCCAGGCTGCGCCCGGACATCAAAATCCGTCCCTGAACCAGAATCAAAACAGCGGCAAAAAGCACCGCTGTTCTTGAATGAGAATTAGTCCGTTTTAAAAGTGCAGGGGCTCTGCGCTGCGCGAGATGTTGTCGAGAAACTCCATCCGCATTGCCAGGTCCGTCCGGAAAGCGCCAAGCATGGTTGAGGTCGTCATGCGCGAATCATGTTTCTTGACGCCGCGAATCATCGAGCACAGGTGCAGCGCTTCCACCACCACCGCCACGCCCTGTGGGTGCAGCAATTCATTAATAAAATCTCCGATTTGGCGGGTCATGCGTTCCTGAACTTGCAGGCGGCGGGAGAACATATCAACAATGCGCGGAATTTTGGATAGCCCGATCACCTTGCCACGCGGAATGTAGGCAACATGCGCGCGACCGATGAATGGCAGCATATGGTGCTCGCACAGGCTGTAGAATTCGATATCGCGGACAATGACCATCTCATCGTAATCCACGTCAAAAAGCGCTTCATTGACCATTGCAATCGGATCTGTGCGGTAACCGGCCAGCAGTTCCTCAAACATGCGCGCAACCCGTTCCGGCGTTTTTACCAGTCCCTCCCGTTCCGGGTTCTCGCCGATTCCTTCCAGCACCTGCGATACCGAATGTTGAATCAAATCCACATCGATTCCGCTGTCGACAAACAATTCAGCAGCCTTATATACAGCAGCATCATTTTCATCCATTTCCCTGCAACTCCTCAGAAGGGCTACTTTCTTAAAAAATCATACCGTCAGGGTATTCTACTCTAATATCCGCGCCGAAGTAAACGCTGGGCCAATTCTCGCAGCGCAGCCCCGGCACCTCTATTCTCAGCCGCCTGGTCAAGCGCTTGCAAGGCAGCTTGCGTCAACCGTTTTGCTTCCGCCAGGGTATAATCCTCGGCCCCTTCGTGCCGCAATAACTCTGCCAGCGGCGCAACCTCGTCCTGACGGATCGGCCCTGCCAGCCACCGCCTGGAGAATTCTCCACCCTGCTCAAGCGCAAAAACAACCGGCAGGGTCTTTTTGCCGTTCATCAAATCGCTTTCGGTTGATTTTCCAAGCCGCGCGACGTCTCCCCAGATCCCCAGGGCATCATCCTGAGCCTGAAAAGCCAGTCCCAGCGAGTGTCCAAACCGGTAGAAGGCTTGCTGCCGCGCCTCATCCGCGCCGCCAACCAAGCCGCCAATCTGCGCGCAACCGGCCAACAGCGCGGCTGTT
>CALMIB010000027.1 GCA_937863945.1 uncultured Longilinea sp. | reverse complement strand
TGGCAATTCCCTGCCCCGCCGTGTAATTCGGCAGCAATGCCTGCCACGCTTCGGCCGCGGTGGCCTTGCCGGTCAGGCCGCACAAGCCCGCGTTCACCATGGCGTCGACTTTGTCCTGCTCAACATTTTCCCAGTAATTGCCTGAGCCGGTCCAGTCGGTGACCGTGTTGTAGTGCACGCGCACCACGGGGCGGCCGCCGGGGGGCGGCTGGGTGGGATTGGGCTGGGGACTGGGGGTAGGGCTTGGGGTGGGATCGGGCGTGGGTTCAGGGGTGCCCTGTGGGCCTGATATAAACGGCAGAAAAACCTTCGAGCCGTCTGCGCCCAGCACCTGCCCGGTTTTGGTGAAGGTGATGCCGGCCGCGCCGGCCGAGAGCATTGCCAGTAAAAATTGTCGTCGGGTCAGCTTCTTTTTCATCGCGTTTTTTTCCTCTAATGGGAGCCCTTCATTAAGGCCGGGAGAAAAAACAGGAGATCAGACGGCATGCCAAATTTGGGGTCGCTCGACAGCACCGGTTCGCCGTTGCTGTCGTAGGCGGTCAACGTGACGGTGTAATGGGCATAATTGGTCAGGCCGGTGAATTGATAGTGGGTGGTGGCAAACGGCAGGTCCGTAACGGTCTGCGTGCCGCCCGGGCCGTCCAGTTCGATCGTCCAGGTGACGCCGTCGGTCTCATCCAGCACGGCCTGCCACATCAGCGTCAAACTGCCGTCACCGGGGATGACGGTCAGGCGCACATAGGAAGCCCCGCGCCACGAATATCCTCGGAAGGCTTTGATGGCCTCCGAGACTTTTTGCATGTAGAAGAAGTCGCCTTCCGACAGCCAGTTGATGTCGGCATAGCGGCCCAGATCCTGCGGCGAGGCATCCTCGATCCAGGCGTAGGCGTTGAAAACCTGGAAGGAATCGATCGGGTGCGCCAGGTTATGCTCCCAGCCCAGCGTGCCCTCGGCAAAAGCGGCATACCAGTGTGGGTAGAGCGCGGTGATCTTCTGAACGGCGATGTCCACGTCCTCGAAGGCGTAATCCCGCAGGATGCGCCCGGCTTCGGGAACCATGTCACGGAAGACGGCCAGGTAGGGCGAGTCCTGCCCGGATGGACGGGTATCAAAATCGCGGCGCAGGTGGTTGTAGGGCGACTGCAAATAGTTGTAGTCGTTCACGTCCACCGCGAACTGGTTCATATAGGCCACCTGCCGCGGATCGTCGTAAGCGCTGGTCCACTGGTAGTTGTACAGGTAACCGATGAACGGATGGCTGCGATATTCCATCAGCCAGTCTGGATTTGAGGCAGGCACCTGGATCAGCCCGGTGATGCCCAGGTAGCGCGGATAGCGCGCCATGCCAACCCGGGTGACCACCGCCTTGAGCAGCAGCGACCGCGCGAGGTTTTCGGAGGCCGTATCGCCCTGCAGTTGCGCCAGGCGGATGTAGCCGATCATGCCGGCCAGGTGGCGGTTGGCGTTCTCGGTGGCGATGCGCCGGTCTTCGTAATTGGCAAACCAGTACGAAGTGGCCCAATCCTGCTCGCTCATGTCACGGTTGAGCGTTTCGTTGGCCTTTTGCCAGGTCAGCGCGGGCAGGGCAGAGCCGGTCAGGTCGTAGTAGCGCGACAGCGCGTAAAAGGAATACAACGGGACGTCCTTGAGGAATACGTATTGCTTGGTATCCCCCTGCGTCGCGTTTGGATTCCAGGCGTAGCGCACGCCGTCATCATAATACGAAAACGGCCCGCGCATTTCGCCCTGCGTGACCGAAAGCGCGTAAACGGTTTCGGGCGGATAGGCGTTGCGCTCGGTGGTGATGTAATTGATCAGCGCGCTCTTCAGGCCGGGGTCTTCCAGCGCTTCGGCCACCTCCACCAGGTGCAAAATACCGTCCGCCGGGTTGTCCCAGTAGAGGTCGCCGCGGCTGCGGTGCACGGGCACGGCATCCAGGAAGATCCAGGGCGTGTAGTGGCCCGAAGCGACCACTTTTTGCACCTCGGCGTTCAGCCGGTTGGTCAGTTCGTCGGGCACGCCGCCGTTCTGCAGCACGCGGCGGCTGTCGGTGTACTCGCGCAGCCCGCTCATGCTCCAGGTGTAGGATTGCACGCCCTCGATGCCCTGCGAAGGCCCAAATTCGCCGCTCAGGCCGCCGTCCACCACCGTGCCGGAGAAGGCAATCGGCAGCGAATCGCGCGCCAGCGACAGCATGGGCGGCAGGGGCGCCAGGCGCGTGCCGCCGGATTTGATCGTCAGGAAGGTGAAGCTTTCGGTGACCGAGGTGGTATCAGTGGAGGAGTTATAAGCATACGTTTCCGACACGGTCAGCGGAAACTCGCCCAACCGGCCGGCCCACCAGGCGGCTTTGTTGCTCACCGCCGCGGGCAGTCCGCCCGCCCAGGCCTCGGTTTCGGTCATCCGGCGCATCAGGCGGCCGTCCAGCGGCAAAATGGCCATCGCGCCGGCGCCGCCGGAAAAGGCCAGGTCCACGCCGCCGCTGCCGCCCTGCTTGATGCCGGTGGGATTGTTTTGAAAAACCAGCAGTTGGGGCGAATCCGCCCGAAACGCATCCGAGGTGGGCAGCGTCCACTCGTAGGAGAGCGGCATGCGCGAATCAACGATATGGGTGTTGGCGCCGTACCAGACCAGCACCCAGTTGGCCGACATGCCGGTCAGCGCGGTGGTTGAGCCGCTGAGGGCTTTCACCTGCACGCCGCCGCTGGTGGGGTAGGCCACGTACTTCGGCGCCACCGACCCATCCGAAAGGCGCACCACCTTGCTGCTGTCGATGGTATAACGCGGCAGGCTTCCGGTGAACAGGCTAAGTGACGCGGCGCTGGTTTGCAAAGCCACGGCCGGCGATAGACGGTTGACATGGAACAGCACCTGCGAACCGCCCGAGGAGAAGGTGAGCTGGTTGCGCGCCCAATCGACTGCCTGGGTGGTCAGGCCTCCGCTCGAACCGGTCACCCCCACCTGTCCCAGGGTGATGCCAATCGGGCCGGTGAGGCGGATGCCCACGTAGGAGTCAGGCGCGTTTTGCACGCCGCCGCGCAGGATCAGCTGCGGCCAGTTTTGCACCTTGACCACGTACCCCAGCCCGCCGACGTGCGCCGCGCCGTTTTGCGTGCTGAGCATGCCGGTCGCGGTGGTCTGCCAGGTGGAAGGCGCCAGCGCCTCGGGCGCATCCTGCGCCTGAACGGGCGTAATGCCAAGCGCGGAGAGAATGAACGTTAATGCCAGTAAAAACCGGGCGAAAGGTCGAAAGTTAGCTCGCTTAAGCATGAGGATATCCCCGGGTCAGTTCGTCTTACGAGCAACCAGCTCGTAGTACGTGATGTGGTACACCCAACCGTTGGCAATGCTGGCCGGGTTGGAACCACCCCCCTGGGTGTTATTCGCCATCTGCCGGTTGGTCGCCCCCGCGGACAGGAGCGTCCAGCGGCGCGTATCCAGGTTGAAATAACCGGTGTCGTTGGCGTTCTCTTCCTCAATGTGCATGGCAAGCACCATGTTTTGCGCGCAGGTCACCGCCATATTTTCGTCGGCGTTGCCGCCGCCCCGGTTGTCGTCCACAAACGCATCCACAAGGATGCCCGAGCTTGGGTTGAGCAAGCCCCAACCGGAGAAGTAACCCTTGTTGGGCAGCCAGGTGGGCACCACCAGGTTGCCGTCGCGGTTGACGCAGGGCGGCGCGGTCGCGCCGTTCATGGTGTTGGTGTTGTAATGGATCACCATGGGCGCCAGTTGGCCGTTGCTTTCATACAGGCGGAACATCGAAACGGTGTGCGCTGCCGGATCGGCCTCGTATTCCGCCAGCAGGTTCTGCTGCGCGCCGGCGTTGAGGATCAACGAAGTGTGGTCGGTGTCAAAGCCCAGGTAACCGTAGGCCATCGGGCGCACGTACACCATGCCGCCGGTCACTACCGGCCAGAAATCCTTGAAGGCCATGCCCGGAATGCGCGGACTCTTCCAGGCACGCGCGCCGTTGGTGGTGTCGACGGCATGCACGTACATATCCATCGTGCCGAAGTAGGCTTTGTCGCCGTTCCAGGCCGCAGTCATCAAAATGGGCGAGCCCGCGTCATACGACCAGGCCAGGCTGCCGTTGCCCGGGTTGAGCGCGTAGAAAAAGCCGTTGCGCCCGCCCAGCATCACCTTGCCGTCCGCGAATAACGGTGCGGTGGAAAAGCCCAAAAACTGAGAGAGCTGGTTTTTCCAGACCAGGCCGCCGCTGGTAAGGTCCAGGGCATATACCGCGCCGTCCATCGCGCCGAAGAATACGTGGTTATCGGCCACGGCTACACTATTGAGGATCGCACCGCCGGCCGTGTACTTCCAGGCCTGCGCGCCGGTCAGGGCATCCAATGCGTACAGGTTGCCCATTTCGGTGCCCACCAGCACCTTACCGCCGGCCACAATCGCCTGTACCTGCGGGTAAATTTTTTCGGGCTGGAAGGCGCGCCGCCAGCCAATGGTGAAATTGGTGCCCAGCGAGCCGGAGTAAAAGCCGGTGCGGGCCGGGTTGTTTTGCACCTGCGGCCACTCTGCGGTAGTAGCATTCTCATCGACAGGCGCCGATTGGCCCTCTGTCGGCGCGGCGGTTTCCTCGACCGCTGGCGTATCGCTGCCCGTGGGGGTCACATCCTGTTGAGGGTGGTCGGCCTGCACGCCGCTGAAACCACTGGCAAGGACGGCCAGCAGCACAAGCACCGGCAGCGCTTTATGAATTTTGATCAAAAGGTTCCTACCAATCTTCCCCAGGTAATCCTTCTTCAGACCTTCCCTTCCCCCAAGTCGGAGCCAGACCTTCCAAAGGTGGATTAAAGCTCGAGTTTTCGATACTCGATGGCGCGATACCCCCCACCCCAGGGATCGCCGCGTTCGAAGGTTCCCAGCCCGGCATCCTGCGCGAGCTGCAAATAATGGTCCGCGCCGGCAAACACGCCCGCGCCGGGTTCGACGCGCAGAAAATCGGCCATCACGCTGTCAATGGCCACCGGATCCAGCGCAAAGAACAGGCTGTTGGGCAGCGCGCCGCCAAACGTCGACCAGGTCCTCGGGGCCGCGTCCTGCCCGCCCTTGACGCCAAACAAGCCGTCGCCGATGGTCAGCACCGTCTTGCCGCCGATGTGCGGGTTGCGGTAGATGTCGATCAGCGGGTTGTAATCCGGGTACAGGATCCCGCCGCAGCCGTTCACCACGAAGACGTGCGAGTGCACGCCGCCGGGGTTGTCGATGCTGCCAAAGTGATTCTTAAAGCCCAGGGTGATGCTGGCGCAGGTGTGGCTCTTCAGGATGGGCATGTTGATCAGGTAACTGGCCCGTGTCAGCAGATCGGCCACGCGCTGCGGCGCGGGCGCCGGCACGCCCGCCGGCGGATTGAACTGCACAATGGCCGTGCCGTCCTGGCTGGAATAGTAATCCACCAGGTTGTGGCACTTATCAAAATACTGCACGCCGCTGAACGGGATGGCAGTGGTGAAGTAAGCTGGGATGAAGCGGTCCACGCCGTCGTAGATCCACACGTCGCGCTCGTCCACGCCGGCCGCGGTCAATCCGGCGATCACGGCGGCCACCGGCTGCGGCAGCGCGTTGATCTCGCCGCCCACCACGCCGCAGTCGCCGCTGAGCGTGTTGTTGAAATTGACCTTGATGGCAATGGCTTTGCCGGGCTGGTAGCCGGGCAGCAGCGCGCGCCAGGCATCCGCCACGGTCGATTGGCCGGTCAGCTCGGTGATGCCGCGTTCGACCATTTGCGTCACCGTGCGCTGGTCGGCGTAATCCCAGTAGCCCACCTGACCGCCCCAGTGGGTGGCATTGCCGCTGTGCACGTGCACTACACGCGAGCCGACCTTCAGCGGCTGCATGGATGCAACCGTCGGAGCGGCGGGCTGCGCGGTCGCCGCGAGCGTGGCGGTGGCATCGGCCGCCTGCGCGGCGCCCCCGGTGGCGGCAAACGTCGCTGCCGGCGCGGTGGGCAATGCCGCGGCGGTTGCCGCCGGGGTTGCCGGCGCTGCCTGGCAGGCTGCAGCGCTGCCCAGCAGCAAACCGGGCGCGAGAATACGCACCGCGCCGGCGGACGCGCCGGTGCCCAGGATTTTTAAGAAGTTTCTGCGGCTCAGTTTTGCCATCAATCCATACCTGACCGATCTCAGTTCAGGGATTGGCGATGCGCGGCCGTATTGCGATCTGCGATGAAGCGCCCAACCCTGAAGTGCGGGAATGGGGAGAAATTCAACAAAATAGACTGAAAAGGTTCACTCCCGTTTAACCGGTAACAACTGCCATTATACCGGACAGGGTTTATCCTTTTTCAGTCAAGAGTCTTAACGAAAAACTAGCGGCCGTTGCGTTTGCGCGCGTTCAAGGCCGCGAAGCCGACGGCACCGCCAATCACCAGCACCGATGCCACCAGCGCAATCACCAGCCCGCCCACGGTTCCGCCGCCGGTGGACGGGTCGCCCTCGTGCAGGGTAGCCAGGTCAATCGTCGGGGTCGGCGCGGGCGTGTCGGTGGCCGCCGGCGGGGGCGCGGCCGTTTCGGTGGGCAGGGGCGGCAGCGCCGTGGCCGCGATTTCGGGCAGCGTCACCGGCCGGTTCAGCCCCATCAGCAGGGAATCCGGCTGATAGGCATCACTGCCCACCACCGCGCGGCCCACCACCGCGCCCAACTGGCCTTTGGGGGTGATTCCCAGCCCAACCTGGGCCATCGCGTTCAGGCGGCCGCCGCCCAGGTCAAAATCCTCCTGGGCATCCCAGCGGCTGCCGTTCCACAACCAGTAGCGCAGCAGCAGACGCTGCTGTTGATCCTCCAGAATTTGCACCAGGTGCAGTTGTCCAGCGGCGTCAACGGCCGCGGCCGCCGGGCCGGGGCTGTCCGAGGCGTCCGAAATGCGCGTCACCCGCCCCCAGGTCATTCCGCCGTCGGAGGAAACCTGGTAAAACAGTATCGCTTCGCTGCTTCCAGATTGCTCCAGCCAGATGCGGTGCAATGCCCG
>CALMIB010000026.1 GCA_937863945.1 uncultured Longilinea sp. | reverse complement strand
TGATCACCACGCGGCGGCAGCGCGCGGAGCGAATCGAGTCTTCGGCAATGCTTAACTCATGCGTGGTCGTAGCGCAAGCCGCATTGACCGCAGTATTCGGCCCACGCGCGCCGATGTATTCGGCAAATTGCGAGTGCCCCATTGCCAGGATACGGAAAATGAAACGCCGGTCGAAGTGGTAATCCAGCTTCACCAGTTGGGCTTCCAGCTCCCGGGCGCGCCCTTCTAATGCCTGCTGCACTTCCACCTGGGCCGCGAATTGGGCCTGCATGGCGCGCACCTCCGCCAGTTGGTTGGTCAGCGATTGGTGTTCCGAGAAGCGCGCCGATTCTTCCGCCAACCGCTCCACGCCCGGGAAAGCTGAGCCGAAGATCACGCCGGTCTCGTCCGCCAGCGCTTCCGGCAGCATCCACCGGTCGGGCAGGAACGAGCCCGTGCTGGTGCGCTTGTAGCGCATCACCAGCGGGATGCCCGCGTCGCGCAGCGCCTCCACGCCGGCCGCAATGGCCAGTTGGGTGGAAATATCGGTCGCCTCCACGCGCTCGAGCGGCACACCGAATTCGGCCGCCAGGTCAAAGTCGCCGCTCTGCCCGGCCAGTTTCACCGTCTGATCCAGCGAGTCGATCGTCACCATCTGCGCGCCGGCCTCGCTCTTCACCAGCCGGGTCACGCGCCGTTCCAGCATGGCAGCGCGCGCCTCACCCGGCAGCGGTTCAATCATTTGCTCGCCGCGCAGGATGCGCGCCACGTTGTCTTCCTCAAAAACATGCTTACCGCGTCCGGGCAACCCCAGCCCCGCGCCGGTGATCACCACCGACCCGGTCAGCGGCAGGCGGCCGTCGGAAACGGCATCCGGTTCCACGGTGGCAACCGGCGAGATCTCCACCGGCCGCTCCCGTTGCTCCACATTGGCCCGTGGCCCCACCCCGGCCGCGTACAAACCGGCCAACGCTTCATTGAAACTGGTGCGCGCGCCCTTGCGCGGGTGATTGGTCGCCACAATGGTGACGCCTTCGGTTGCTTTGAGGATATCGGTTGCCAGCGCGTTCAGCACGCGCTTGGGGCCGACTTCGGCAAATACGCGCGCACCCTGCTCATACAGGGTCTGCACGCCGCGGATGAACTGCACCGGCGAAGCCACCTGCCGGGCCAGGATGTCGAGAATCTCTTCCTTGCCGGTCGGGTACAACCCGCCGGTCACGTTGGCGATCACCGGGATGCGCGGCGGCTGCACGTTCATGCGCGCGATCACCCGGCGCAGCGGTTCGCTGGCCGGCGCGACGATCTGCGTGTGAAAAGCGTGCGATACCGGTATCTTGACCGCCTGGAAGCCGGCCGCCTGGAACGCCGCCAGGGCCTCGTCCACCGCGGCGGTTGAACCGCCAATCACCGATTGCAGGGGACTGTTGATATTGGCCAGCACCACATAACCGTCGATGGTCTTGAGAATGCGTTCAACCTCAGCCAGCGGCGCGGAGACGGCTGCCATGCAGCCGTTATCCTCCATTGAAACCTTCGACATTTCCCGCCCGCGCGCGCTGACCACTTCCAGCGCTTCCGGGAAGGACAGCACACCCGCCGCCACCAGGGCGGCGTATTCGCCCAGGCTGTGCCCGATTACCAGGTCGGGCTCAAAGCCGAACTTTTTCATCAACCGCAGCAGCGCCACATTGGCCGTCAGTACGGCGGGTTGGGTAATTTCGGTGTTTTTCAGGGCGTTTTCAGCCTGCGCGATCGCGTCCGGGTCGCCGTCCACGTAGATATAACTGGTCAGCGGGCGTCCCAAAATGGGCGTCATGACCTCGTCCGCCTCGCGGAACGTGTCCGCCGCCAGCGGCTCCACCTCGCACAGGTCTTTGAGCATGTTGACATACTGGCTGCCCTGACCGGGAAAGAGGAAAGCCAGTTTACCGGCCTGTCCGCTGCCGCGGTAAACCGCATGCGCCCCCAGCGCGCTCCAGGCGGCCGGCGAATTGCTCTCAAAAGCTTTCAGCGTCTTCTCGCCGCGTTTAATTAACTCATCAAGATTGTCAAAGTCCATCGCCAGGCGCTCGCTGCGCGCCAGCGCCGCGGGCGTGGGGACCTGCTGTTCGGGCGGCTGACCCTGGCGGGCTGAATCCAGGGTTTTTTCCAGTTGGAGCTTCAATTCAGCCGTCGAATCGGCGCTCAGGAAGAGCAGGCCGCGATAGAAGGCCGGCAGGGGTTGCCCGGCGGGCTGCACTTCCGCAGCCTGCGCAGGTTTGAGTTCCACCGCAGGAAAGACCGACCGGTCACTGGTCAACAGGCCGGGGATGTGTTCCTCCACCACCAGGTGAAAATTGGTGCCGCCAAAACCAAAAGAACTGATTCCGGCGCGGCGCACTTCACCATCCTTCTTTTCCCACGGGCGCGCCACGGTGTTCACCCGGAAGGGCAAATGTGAAAAATCAATGTTGGAATTAGGCCGCTCAAAATTGATCGAGGGCGGCAGCACCTGCTCGCGCAATGCAAAAATCGTTTTAAGCAGCGCGGCCGCGCCGGCAGCGCTCTTGAGATGGCCGATGTTGGATTTCACCGAGCCCAGCGCGATCTTTCCGGTTGGCAGGTCGAGCGCGCCAAAAATTGCGTTCAGGCTGCCCACCTCCACCACGTCACCCACCCGGGTGGACGTGCCGTGTCCCTCAATCAACGCCGCGCTGCGCGGATCCAGGCCGGCGTTGCGCCAGGCGCGCTCTATGGCACGCTGCTGCCCGACCGGGTTGGGCGCGGTGATGCCCTTGCCCTTGCCGTCGCTGCTGCTGCCCACCCCACGGATCACGGCGTAAATCCGGTCGCCGTCGCGCTCGGCATCCGCCAGGCGTTTCAGCAAAAAGATGGCTGCGCCTTCACCCATTACAAAGCCATTGGCGCCGTCGGCATACGGCCGCGACCCGTCCGGGCTGAGCGCGCCAATTTTGCTGAATTTGACAAACCCCTCAGGACCCATGTTGCGGTCCACGCCGCCCGCCAGCACCGCGTCGAAATGGCCGGCGACCAATCCGTCCATGGCATTTTGCAGCGCCGCCAGCGATGAGGCGCAGGCTGCGTCGGTGACATAATTGGCGCCGCCCAGGTTGAACACGTTGGCCACCCGCCCGGCGATGATGTTGGAAAGCTCGCCCGGCATGGTATCTTCGGTGATCGGGCGCAGGCGCGCGTCGATCTGCGCTTGCAGCCCTTCCAGCAAGGCCCGCTGAGCATCCGCTGGCAGCGCGCGGAAGGCCGCAGTGGACGTTAAAGCATCGGTGTATTCCGGTAGGCGAATGCGAAAACTTGAAATGTAATGGTTCTCGCCCGCGGAAGCGTTTCCCAGGATGACTGCCGTGCGGACAGGATCGAGTGCCCGCTGCGGATACCCATAATCGTTCAGCGCCTGATAGGCAGCCGCGATCGCCCATTGTTGGGCAAAATCCATCTGGTCCAGCACGCGTGGCGGGATCGCCAGGCCAAGTTTGAGCGGCTCAAGGCGAAAATCGCGCACCCACGCGCCAATTTTGGTATAGGTCTTATCCGGCTGACTGGGATCCGGATGGTAATATAAATCCGTGCGCCAGCGGTCGGCCGGCACTTCGGTGATGGAATAGCGGCCAGCCTGTATGTTGCGCCAGAACGAAGCCGCATCCGGAGCATCCGGCAGAACCGCCCCCACTCCAACAATCGCAATTGCTTTTGGGTCAAGCATAGTTGTTTTCTCCAGGCAATCGGCGCTGCCAAACCTGGCACGCGCCTGAGGTTTCCGCCTGCACACCCTGGTTCCGGAGGCTGCCGTTTTGAAAATGGATGCAACCGGTCCGCCAACCCTCCCCCAGGCAAGATTGGCCTCACGCGAACGCATCTATTCACCGTCAATTTTGGAACCGGCTGCGCCAGCGTGGAGTGCTCTGCGATGGTATCGGCGCTGCGGGTGATCAGGCAAGTATCTAAACTATGTAAACACCGCAACTCGCCGGAGGTTGCTAAGGGAAATGGGCACTCGGGTTAAAGAATGCCGCCGTCATCCGGGATGACTGTTACAATTTGTTTTGAAATCCAATAGGACTATCACCTTACCGAGGAGGAAACCTGATGGGATTGTTATCCTGGATCATTTTCGGCGCGCTGGCCGGTTGGGCCGCCAGCCTGGTCACCGGGCGCAATTCGCGCATGGGCTGCTTTGCCAACATCATCATCGGCGTGTTGGGCGCCATCATCGGCGGCTTCCTGTACGGGCTGCTGACCGGATCGAGCTTCACCATTACCTGGAGCTGGCTCAGCTTCCTGGTGGCGGTTATCGGTGCATCCCTGCTCCTGGGGATCAGCGGGTGGTACAGCCGCCGCAGGTGACCGTTTGCACAACGTTAAATCAAACAGCCGGCTGGCGCAGCCGGCTGTTTGATTTAACCGCCGCCTGTGGTCTTATGACCCTCGGTGTTCAGCGGTACAATAAAAAGCAATCTTCCAGATCAAAACCATCCATCAGGATGCACTCCTTGAAAAATCCACAATCCACCGTCATCCTTGCGCTTGCCTGCGCCAGTTTCTTTGGCCTGGGCGTGATCAACGCAGCCATCGGCCCGGCTCTGCCCGAGCTGGCCGGCAACACGGGTAGCACGCTGGCTACCGTGGGCAGCCTGTTCAGCGGAATGTTCTTTGGGTCCCTGGCCGCTCAGGTGTTCACCGGGCCCCTGCTCGACCGGCTCGGTCCGCGCTGGCCGCTGATGGCAGGTTTGATGATGGTCGGAGCGGGCATCACCGGCGTGGCGTTCGCGCGCGCGCTACCCGCCGCGCTGGCATCTGCCTTTCTGACCGGGCTGGGGTACGGCGTGATCGCGCTGATCATCAACGTTACCGTTTCCAATTTATTTCCGCACCGGCGCGCCTCGGCGTTAAACCTGATCAACATGTTCTTCGGCATTGGGGCATTCATCGCGCCGGCCATTGCCGGGCTTTCACTGCGCCTGTCGGGCAGTTCGCTGACGGCCTTATGGTTGGGCGGCGGGCTTGAAATCCTGCTGCTGCCGTTTTTCTTCAGGAGGTTTAGCTCCAACCAGCAGGACGCGGCTGAACCCGGCGAGCCATCACCTGCCGGCAAAACCCAGTTCCTGCGCTCGCCGGTTTTGTGGATCCTGAGCCTGATGCTGCTGGTTTACATTGGCACCGAAAACGGGGCCAGCGGCTGGGTGACCACCTACATGTTGCAGACCACCCCGCTGGCGGCTGCCAACGCCGCCCTGGCGGCCTCGGCATTCTGGCTGGCCTTCACCGCCGGCCGGATGCTGGGGGCGCTCCTGGGGGTGCGCTGGTCCACCGGCGCCCTGCTCAAAGCATGCTTATCCATCGCGCTTCTGGGCGGGCTGCTCATCGTGGCCAGCACGGGCAATACCCCGCTGTCCTTCCTGGGCTTCGTGCTGCTCGGCCTGGGCCTGGGCCCCACCTTCCCGACCACCCTGGCGGTCATCACTGCGGCATTCCCCGGCGCTTCCGGCTCAGCCACCAGCCTGGCTATGGCGGTTGGGTTCGTTGGCGGCATGGTCATCCCCTGGCTGCTGGGCGTCATCATGGAAGCGCAAGGCCCGCGCGTCGGCGCACTGCTGCTGCCGCTGGGCGCGCTGATCATGCTGGGCTGCCTGGCGGCAGCGCAATTCTTTCACCAGCGCCAGGCCGGCAAGGATAAAGCAGCCAACGATAATCATTAAAAAAATAGTAATAATGGCAGTTATCAGGCTTGATCCTTGAAGACACTGGAGGGTATTATGAACGTTTCCGAAGCCATCCGTCTCAAACGCGCCGTGCGCGAATTTCAGCCGGTGCCGCTCCAGGCTGAACATATCCACGCCGTTCTCAACGCCGGCCGCCGGGCGCAGAGCTCCAAAAACACCCAACCCTGGCATTTCATCGCCATCCAGGACCGCGCCACCCTGGGATCGCTCGGACAGCTCGGCGCCTGGGCCGGGCACCTGGCCGGCGCAGCGCTGGGCGTGGCCATCGTCCATCCCGACCCGGCTGAACGCTTCCAGATCATGTTTGACATCGGCCAGGCAGCCGCTTACATGCAATTGGCCGCCTGGGAATTGGGCATTGGCTCCTGCCTGGCCAGCATCTACGAGCCCGAAGCAGCCCGCGCGCTGCTCGGTTTTCCGGCCGAATACCACCTGCGCATTTGCATTTCCTTTGGCTACCCGCTGGAAAGTGAAAAACTCACCCGGCCGCCCAAAGCCGGCGGCCGGCAGTCCTTCGATCAGGTGGTCCACTGGGATCGTTGGTAAGAAACGCACAATTCGCCGGGCGAGCCGGCGAATTGTGCGTTATTTTCTAGAATAAATTAACGCACCTGCTGCGCCAGGTAGTTCTCGATGCCCATCAGTTGGATCTGGTCAAGCTGCGCTTCCAGCCAATCAATGTGGGCTTCTTCGTCATTCAGAATCGTTTCCAGCAGCGTGCGGGTGCCGTTATCGCCCAGGCTGGCGGCCAGTTGCACCGCCGCATTGTAGGATTTCACCGCGCCCTGTTCCGACTGGTAATCGTTGTGCAATTGCTCGGCCACTTCGCCGCCAATGTGCATCGGGTTGAGCTTGCTCACAACCGGTCGGCCTTCCAGGTAAAGGATGCGAGCGATGAGCTTTTCAGCGTGCTTCATTTCCTCAATGGCGCGTTTTTCCACGGCATCATGCAGCTTCTCCAACCCCCAGTTGGCACACATTTCAGAATGCACAATATACTGGTTCACAGCCGTCAATTCATCGGCCAGTTCGTCATTGAGCATCTGAAGGATTTGTTCATTCCCTTTCATCTCAGCACTCCTTATGTGAACTGTGAATAATTTCATTAAGGATAGCACTTGACGAAAAAATGTCAAATAAAATGATGCTTCACCCAGAAAAAAATAAAAATTCTGGCTTCCAATCGGAAACCAGATTTGAAATCTCTCGCCCGCGAACCTTAGCCGACAACCTGTGTAAACACTTTAAACGTCGGCGGGGTCTCCAGCGTCTTCTTGACCTTGCACTGGTCCGCCGAGCGGATCAGCGCACCGTAATACTTCTCCGGGAAGCTGGGCGGAACCTGTATCTCGAGATCGATGTGCTCTGTCATACCGGTCAAACGGTTGGATTGAACGCGTTGCACGATGCGGATGCCTTCGGTCGGCAGGCCGCGCTGCTGGCAAAAACCCAGCACGTAAATCCCCGCGCAGGTGCCAATGGAGGCGAGAAAAACCGCGAAGGGTGTGGGAGCGCTGCCCGGGCTAAACGGGGTGGGCTGGTCGGTCTTCACTTCATAGGGTCCAAAGTGTGCATCCACACGCGCGCCGCCGGGAAAATCGATAACCATTTCCATTTTTATTCATATCTCCTGTGAAACTTCATTCAATCATTTGGATGCTCAGCCCTTAGAAAAGTGACATTTTTCCTGGATTGAGTGCCCGGTTTGTACAGAAAATATCGCCAGTATAAGTACACCGACAACGCATACATGAGAATTGTGCCCAGGTAGGCCGGAGCAAACCCGTATTTCACCTGCAACCAGCCCGAAATGGTGGGGCTGAAAGCCCAGCCGAAATTATTGGCCATGCTCACCAGGCTGGCTACGGTCGCGCGCGCCGATGGTTCCACTTTTTCCATGACATAGGTCTGATACACCGGCCCGCTCATGTTCATCAACGCCAGGCGGATGTAATAGGCCACTACGGCCGCACCGAACCAGGGCGCAAACCCAAGCATGACCAGGAATGGAATCGACAACCCCTGGGTGATCACCACCAGTTGAATCTTCCCCATCCGATCGGCCAGCGGCGGCGCCAGCAGGATGCCAATGCCCATCGCCAGCGAGCCCCAGGCGAACAGGGAACCGATCACGGTATCGGGTTGGTGGTGCACCTGGCGGAAGAATATGTTCATGAAAGGCATGATCAATCCCGCGCCGATGGAAGTTACCAGCATGGGCAGGATCAGCTTACCCAGCAGCGCGGGCTGCTTACGAAAATAAGCAATGGGCGCGAAAAACGAGCGCTGGTCCTGGGTCAGCCGCGGGGTGCGCAGGAAGAACAGCGGCACCAATGCCGTCAGCGCGGCCGCGGCAATCACCAGCAGCGAGCCGCCATAAGCCTGCGTGCTGGTAGCCGAAACATTCTGCGCGCTGCCCAGCCAGGTGGGCAGGTAGCCGCCAATCCAGTTGCCCACAAAGGCCGAGGCGGTTTGAAAACCCGAGCTGAAACTGAACAGGTAGGTGCGCTCCTTGTCGCTGGAATTTTCCATCAGGAAGGGCCCCATGGTTACGCCCGCCAGGCTTTGCGCAAAGCCCAGCAGCACGTTGGCGCCGATAAACATCGGCACCGATGGGAACAGCACCATCAGCAATATTGCGCCGCCGGAGAAGCTGGTACCGGCAATCAACGATTTCTTGCGCCCGAGAAAATCAGCCGCATAGCCCATTGGTAGCGCTACCAGCAGAGCGGTCAGGCTGCTGGTGGTCACCAGGTTGCCAAGCAGTTCTTCATCGAAGCCCAGGCTGAGCACGTAAAAATTAAACAACAGGCGGAAAACGCCCATCGAAGCGCCGGAGATCACCGCGCTCACCAGATATAAGCGCGCGTTGGGGTGAAAAGCGCTCACCCGGTCGATGTAAACCCGCAATACCCGCCCCAGGCGGGTCAGTCCTTCCGGTCTATTCAATCTCACCTCCAGGTTGCCCCGCCAGATCTTCATCCGCCGCGTCCTGACTGCCGGAAAGAAACTGATCCAGCAGCGGGTGCAGCTCATCCACGGCGTTGCGCCGCAAAGCGTAACGCTTTTCCCCTTCTGCCTGCAATGCCACCTGCACCAGCCCGGCCAGGCGCAATTCGCGCAAATGGTGCACAACTGTGGGCGCGCGCAGCCGCAACCGCCGCGCAAGCTGGCCGGGCGTGAGCGGCTGTTGCGCCAGGTAGCGCAAAATACGCAGCCGGGTGGGGTCAGCCAGCGCCTTAAGAATCTGCACCAGTCCATCCGGCACAGCGTCCCCAGGCACCAGACCGGCCGGCCCGGAGCGCACGCCGTAGAGAAACACCGCCCGCCCTGGCCCCGTCCGCCCAAAGAAAATCAGCGGGCTGGCCCAATAAGAAGGTACCAATTCCAGTTCAACCAATTCATCCAGTTGCGGCAATTGCACCCCGCGCGACAGGATTTCAACCGTTTCCGCAACCGGCAGCCTGCCGGCCAGCAAGCGGGCCTGTTCCATTCCGCGCTCCAGCAGCGGGAGAATGCGCTCTTCTTCTTCCTTGAAAAATACCTGGTAATAGGTATTCAATGCTCTCAAATAGTGATCCCCAAAAATCGCCGGCTGTGCCCAGGCCGCGCACAATGCCTGCAAATCCTCGCTACCCAGCATCAGATGACGGCGCGCATACGCCGCGCGAACCGCATCCAGGTCAGCCGCGTCCCAGCTTCCCCGGGCTGCAATTCCGGTCAACACCTCGTTCAATCCCGGCGATGGGTCGAAGGGCAGGTGAAGCGCCTGCAAACGTGCGCTCGCCGGCAAGCCAGCCAGCGCCATGAGCATCTCCTGGGCATTCCGATGATCCAGGGGCAGCGAATCCAGCCAGGTTAACGGCACGCGCAGGAACCTGGCGCGGTCGAGAACCTCACGCTGGTCCGCCGGAAGCCGCGATCGCACGCCCGCAGCCCACGAGGGACGCAGGCCGAATTCATCGGGATGGTGCAGAACATACAGGCTGACAAAGAAATCATACGCGCTGCCGGAGTGGTGGTTCAGATTGACCATAGGCATTAGATAATAATCTAATAAGCCAGGGCAGTCAATCATTTTTGTCATAAGCGCATCTTTTCGACTGTAATATGTGGCGTGAGCTTTGTCTCCGCAAAGAGGAGTTTTGCCACTACAATCCCGGGCCTGGTTTCATTAAGATACCTGAAATGTTCTTACATCGATTTACAGAGCTGTTGTTGTTCCAGGGCTTCACGCCTGAGCAGATCACAGAAATCTACCCGATTCTGGATCAGATTCCCTGCGAGCAGGATGCAGTCATCTTCCAGCAAGGCCAATTCGCCGATTATCTGTACATCCTGGAAGAAGGGGAAGTCGTCATCCAGTACAAGCCGTACGATGGCCCGCCCCTGGTAGTGGCGCGCATCCATCCGGGCGGCGTTTTTGGCTGGTCGGCTGCCCTGGGCCGCGAAGCCTATACCTCCGCGGCAGTCGTCACCCAACCCGGCGAAGCGATTTGCATTCGCAAAGATTCCCTCCAGAAGTTTTGCAGCCAACACCCGGAAACAGGTAAAATATTACTGGATCGTTTGGCCAGCCTGATTTCTGAGCGCTTGAACAGCACGCACCGCGAAGTGCTCAACATCCTGACCAATGGCGTGGACAAAAAATAACGAATACTGGAATAGGATGGATAAGCTATGAGCGAACCGCAAGCCATTCCCGGTTTTCCGATCGAAGACCAAATTCGCGGCCTGATTGAACAATTGGACGCCTACATCGCCCATTATCACGGCGGCGGGGTCGAATTTGTTTCCTTTGACGGAAGAATTGTCAAAGTCCGCCTGGGCGGCGCTTGCCTGGGGTGCCCGCTTTCGCCCATGACCCTGAAAGGCTGGGTCGAAGGCACGCTGCGGCAATTCTTCCCGGAAATTGAAGCCGTCGAAGCGGCGTAATGCAACAAAAAAAAACTGGAGCCAATCTCCAGTTTTTTGATGAGTTCAAGGGTCAGATCATTCCAGGAAAACTTCCACGCGCTCGCCGTCCTT
>CALMIB010000025.1 GCA_937863945.1 uncultured Longilinea sp. | reverse complement strand
ATGCCGGATCGCTGCATAAGTTCAAAGTTTAGCAGCACCCCCCCAACCAGGCGGCGACGCTTTCAGATAGCGACGTGCTTGCCGTGACGATGGACGCTTACGGTACCCTGTGGGTGGGTACGCAATTTGGCGGATTGAACCGGATGGACCGCACCGGCAACAGCGTGCGGGTTTTCCGTCACGATCCGCTCAGCGAGGACTCCATCGGCGGGGATGACGTGCGCGCGCTGCTGGTGGACCGCTCCGGGCGGCTGTGGGTGGGCCTGAACCGCGGCGGGCTGGATTATTACGAGCCGTTCGCCAACCGCTTCATCCATCTGAAGAATTCGCCCGAGGATCCGGCCAGCCTGGCGGAAGACCGCGTGACCACCCTGTTCGAGGACCGCGACGGCGCCCTGTGGGTGGGGCTGTGGACGATGGGGTTAGACTGCTACGACCCCGAGAGCGGCGCCTTCACGCATATTCGCCACAATCCGTCCAATCCCAACAGCCTGGTCGATAACCGCGTGCGGGCGATTTACCAGGACCGCCAGGGATTGTATTGGATTGGCACTTACGGCGGTTTCAGCATCTGGGACGCGGCGCGAAACCAGTTCACCAATTATTCAAACGATCCGGATGACCCCGGCAGCCTGTCGAACGACATCGTGCGCGCTTTTTACGAAGATGAGTACGGCAACATGTGGATCGCGACCTACGGGGGCGGGTTGAATTATTTTGACCGCCAGGAACAGACCTTTACCCGTTACAGCATCAAGGATGGACTGCCGAATAATTCGCTCTACGGCATCCTGGCCGACAGCCGCGGCCACCTGTGGATCAGCGGCAATTCTGGATTGACGCGCTTTGATCCGCGCCGCGAGACTTTCCGGAATTACTCTGCCAAGGACGGCCTGCAGGGGGATGAATTCAACGGGGGCGCGTATTTCCAATCGCCGCAGGGAGAGTTGTTCTTCGGCGGCATCAACGGGCTGAACGCGTTTTTCCCCGACCAGGTGCTTGATAATTCAAACGTTCCGCCGGTGGTGGTGACGGCCTTCCGCAAGTTCAACACGGTGGTGAAAACAGACCTGCAACCGGGTGAGACGATTGAACTGGATTATTCGGATAACTTCATCTCGTTTGATTTCGCCGCGTTGGATTATTCGGCCCCGCAGCGCAACCAGTACACCTACATGCTGGAAGGATTTGACCGCCAGTGGGTTAATGCCGGTTCGCGCCGCTACGTCAGCTACACCAACCTGCGGGGTGGCGACTATGTCTTTCACGTCAGGGGTTCCAACAGCGACGGCATTTGGAACGTGGAAGGGTTTTCGGTCAACATCCGCATCACCCCGCCGTTCTGGGAAACCTGGTGGTTCCTCGGCGCGGTGGCCGTCCTGTTGGCCGGGCTGGCGTTTGGCGGCTACCGTATGCGCGTGGAGGACATCAAGGAGCGCAACCGCACGCTGGAGGTTCAGGTGCGCCAGCGCACGCGCGAGCTGGAACGCCGCCAGCAGGCGGCCGAGGGGTTGCGCAAAATTGTCAACATGCTCAACTCGAATTACTCACTGGGCGACAGCCTGGATACCATCCTGGTGCAGGCCAGGCAATTGTCGGGGGCATGCTGCACGTTCATCTATCAGATTGACGAGAGCGGCGAACCCGCGGTGCTGGCCTTCCAGGAGCGGCACGGCGTTTCGGGGGAAGCGCTGCGCAACTGGCGCTCTTTTATCGGCGAAGAGGTGCTGGGCATCCTGGCGCGCAACGAACCGGTGACGATGTCTAACTTGCGCAACCGTCGCGTTGAAGGCGAAAAACCTGAACTGCCCTTCATGGATCACCACAGCGCCATCCTGGCCGCCCCGCTGCCGTTGACCGGCCGGGTGAGCGGCGGGTTGATCCTGTTGTTTGAAAACCACCACGCCTTCAAGGACGAGGAGCTTCACCTGGCCTCGCTGCTGGCCGACCAGGCCTCGCTGGCGATTGCCAATGCGCAACTGCGCGCGCAGGCCGAGCAAAGCGCGGTGGCCGCCGAGCGCAGCCGTTTGGCGCGCGATTTGCATGACGCCGTGACGCAGACACTTTTCACCACCAGCCTGATCGCCGACGTGCTGCCGCGCATCTGGGAGCGCAACCCCGAGGAGGGCAAGGCGCGACTGGAACAGATCCGGCAGTTGACGCGCGGCGCGCTGGCTGAGATGCGCACCCTGCTGCTGGAATTGCGCCCGGCGACGCTCACTGAAACCAACCTGGCCGACCTGATCCGCCAGCTTTGCCTGGCGTTCACCGGCCGGACGCAGATCCAGGTGGACGTGAGCGTGGAGGGCGAGTTTGTTCTGCCGCCCGACGTGCAGGTGGCGTTCTACCGCATCGCCCAGGAACTGCTCAACAACGTGGCCAAGCATGCCCAGGCCAGCCGGGTCACCGTCCGCCTCACCGAGGTGGCCGGCCAGGTCCTGCTGCGGGTTTCGGATGATGGCAAGGGCTTTGATCTGCAATCGATATCCAGCGGGCACATGGGGTTGGGCATCATCCGCGAGCGGGCGACCGCCATCGGCGCGACGATGGAGGTGGACAGCCGGCCAGGCGGGGGAACCGTGGCGGATATTTTCTGGTCGGGCGATTACGGGGAGGAATAAATTCTAGAAATAACCCGCCTTGCCCGGCGTGCTTCAGCCCCGGTCATCTGACCAGGACTTTTTTTATGACGCGTCCTTCCAGTGGAAAAATGTGTGGTACTGGACCAGATCGAGCCTGTAATGGCAGACAAAATTGCACAGGGAAGGCGCTGGCCTGGTTTCGGCGGCTACCGCCGCGCAACCTCGCGCGACCCGGTGACCGTGTCCATCCGGCGCATCATCGGCAGCGAAAACTGCCGCCGGGGTCCGGACTTCCCGCCTGCCATTGACTGCCCGGTGTAGAATCAAAGTATAGTGAGGCATCGATGGATTTCGATTGGCGGCAAGCCCGGGCATTCCGGCGGCGCCATTCGGAGCCATTCGGAAAGGAGCCGCATGGCCGACTTGCGAACCATCCGTGAAGAAGACGCGCAGCAATTCCTGAGGTTGTGCCGGCAACTGGACGAAGAAACGCATTTCATGATGTTCGAACCCGGTGAACGCACCACCACGTTAGCGCAGCAGCGCGAGCGCATCCGGCGCGTGCTGGCGCAGGCCAACCAGACTATCCTGGTGGCCGAGGATGCCGGCCAACTGGTCGGCTACATCTCCGGCCTGGGGGGCGATTGCCGGCGCAACTGGAAAACCGTGCAGATCGTCATCGGCATCCTGCAGAGCTACAGCGGCCAGGGCATCGGCAAGCGCATGTTTCAGGCGATAGAGGAATGGGCTGTCACGCAGGGCCTGCACCGGCTGGAATTGACCGTGATGGCGCACAACCAGCGCGGTATCGCGCTGTACCAGCGCATGGGTTTCCAGGTGGAGGGGGTCAAGCGCGACGATTTGTTCGTCGACGGCGGGTTTGTTGACCAATACATGATGGCGAAGTTGCTGGATTAGCACGCTTCGTCCCGCCGGTTCCAGGGCGGGGTGTTGCGCCGCAGGTTGATACCCGCCGGGGTGATGCTGCCGGCCGGGGGGAACAAATCGAACACGGTTTGATGCAGGTTGACCGGCAGTGCATGCAGAATGCACTCGTGCGGGTTGGTAAACAGGCGCAGGTGAAGGCCGTGCTCCCGGGCTTCGCGCTGCAGCGACCGCGTTTCCAGCACGTTGAGCGCAAACGGCTCACCGCGCAAACCGGCGGGCAGGTAAGCCTGCCGGCGGACAAAACGGAATTCCTGTGTGGTTGTCAGGTACACAAACCGCAGGAATTGCTGCCCGTCATAGACCCAGGCTGTGCGGGCGCCCGGGCGGTGGAAGATGAACAACACTTGAGTAGTTGTTTTGTGGATTTGGATCATGGCTGCGCCTGTTGGAGGGTGAAGGGTGCTGGCCCGCCGGTTGGGTGGGGGCGGCCGGCCGCTCCGCAACGCCCCACCCCCGGCGATCATCAAGGCGTCCCCTGCGCGCCGAACTTTCGAACCGCGCCCGCCCTGCTGAATGGCTTAGATGTATTCAGTATAGGACGGGCAAGTTGCAAAATATGCAACAAATTGACGTGAGGTGAAAATTTGCCGGGTGGGCGTTCGGTCAAAGCCCGTAAAGCTGGTTCAGGCGGCGCAGTTCATCCAATAACATCTCGCGCAGTTCAGGCGGTGAAAGCACTTCCACTTCCGCGCCCCAGCCGCGGATCCACGGCAACATCTCGCGCGGCTCGGCGACCGTGGCCATCCACAGCAGCCCGCCATCCTCCAGTTCCTCAATCCGTTCGGAGGTGTGCCAGCGGGTCTCGGTAACGCGCCGGGCGACTTTGGGCGAAAAGCGCAAGTGAATTTCAACCGGATCGTGGTCGCTCAACCAGATTCCCCAGGCGCTGGCCAGCAGGCTGGTGGCGTCGAATTCCGCGGGGATGTCATAGCGCTCATCGAGCAGTTCAACGCTCTCGATGCGTTCAATTTTGAGCGTGCGCAGCGCATCATCGGGTTCGCGCGGGCCGATGACATAAGTGCTCTGCCCGATGGCGTTGGGTTCAATGAAATAGGGCTTGAGGATAAACTCGGCCAGTTCGTTGGTGCGCATGCTGCGGTGCAGGATGCGCACCTTGCGCGATTCGGCCCAGGCGCGCGCCAGCGTCTCGAGCGCCTGGCGGTACAGGTCATCGCGCAGCGTGGCTCCTTCCATCCAATCCGCCGACAGGCGCAGGCTGCGGCTGATCAACGGCGCCATGCGGGCGGTGGCTTTGCTGAGCTTGTGGATGGCGGATGCCGCATGCGGGTTCTGGCGGTCGGTGCGGGTGGCCAGCATGCGCGTGGCCAGGTGCACGGCCAGGGCCTCGTCCAGCGAGAACTCGATCTCGATGGGCAGCAAGGCCCGGTCAACCCGCCAACGTCCCTGCTCATCCTGGAAGATGCAGGCCGGCAGGCGGGCGTAGCGCGAGATGGTGGAGCGGTTGACGCCCAACTGGCTGGCAATCTGCGCCGGCCGCAATCCTTCGGGATGATCCAGCAACAGGTTGATGATAGCTTCGTTGCGGTCATGCGACTCAATCATGGCATTCTCCTGGGAAAGGATAGCTTGATTTTAACCGCATTGGAAACCGCACGTGCGGAAAATACGGCCCGAAAGTTGTCCGTTATGGTAAACCCGGGATCAAAAAAAGCCCGTAGTGGGCTTTCTTTTGAGAGAGGCGACGACGGGACCTGCACTCGCAGAGTGTTGCCTGTACCTCGATGGTAAACCCGGGATCAAAAAAAGCCCGTAGTGGGCTTTCTTTTGAGAGAGGCGACGACGGGATTTGAACCCGTGATCAGGGTTTTGCAGACCCTTGCCTTGCCACTTGGCCACGTCGCCGTTGAATTGGTAGCAGGATTTTAACAAAGTTCGATGGATTGGTCAAGGAGCACTTGCAATCGGATGGATGCAAACCAACAAAAAAGCCTCCGTTTGGAGGCTTTGAGCGGGCGATGGGACTCGAACCCACGACCTTCTCCTTGGCAAGGAGACATTCTA
>CALMIB010000024.1 GCA_937863945.1 uncultured Longilinea sp. | reverse complement strand
CATGACCAGTGACGCGATGCCGGTGCCCACGCGCAGCGCAACCTCTCCCAGTCCCATCCGGACCAGTTGCCCCCACCAGTGGGGCCATCCTTTGCGGGGAACAGGCTGCACTGCGTTATTCAATTGTTCACTTTGTGGATCGGCATCGGAACGATCGGTAGAGCTCGATGTCGACGATTTATTCATATTCAAAAGTTCCTCATGGAAAGCATATTATCACAGCGAAAAAAAATGGTCAAGCAACGCCAATCGCAAATCGTTTTTTATCATCCCATTCTTAAACAAATCGCCCTCCCGGTTTCGAGGGGAGGGCGAACAAAATCATTCTTACTTACGGTGCGTCGTTGTTCCAGAACCAATTGTAGGCGTAGTACCCTGCGCTGCTTTCCAAGCGGATGGCGATCCGGTCCAGTCCTTTCAAACCGGCCGGGATCAGGTAAGTGATGTCCATCGTACCGCCGCTGCCCGTATCGGTGGTGGTCACCTGCGTACCGCCCACGCCGGCCGTGCCATATTTGCCCATGCGCACGGTGAAGGTCACACTCGGCGGCAAATTCTTGGTGCGGATGGTGACCGATTGGTCGCGGTCAACCGCGATGATGCTGAAGGTCGGGAAGCCGCTGTAACCGGGCGCCGGAGTGGGGGTTGGCGTCCCCGTGCCGCCTGACGAACCCGTTGAGCTGTTGTAGAACCAGTTATAGGCGTAATAGGGTGACGAATCCATGCGGATGGCAATCTGCGCCAGCCCTTTCAGCGTCGCGGGCACCTTGAAAGTCGCTTCCATCGCGCCGCCCTTGCCGGATTCGAGTTTGCCGACGTCCACGCCGCCCACAGCCCGGGTGCCGATCTTTCCCATCAGCACGGTGAAGGTGCGGTTGGCAGGCAGGTTGCTGGTCTTGATGGTCACGCTGTCGTCCTTGACCACCGCGGTGATGCTGAAGGTCGGGTAGCCGCTGTAGCCAGGCGTGGTGGCGCCGCCGATGCCGCCGGCTTTGTTGTCGAACCAGTTATAGGCATAGTAGCCCTGCTTACCGTCCATCCGGATCGCGATTTGGGCCAGGCCTTTCAGGTCGGCCGGGATTTTGTAGGTCACGTCAAAACTGCCGCCCTTGCCAGAATCCGTATTGCCCACAACGGTTCCACCGACCGCCTGGGTGCCGATCTTGCCCATGCGAGCCGTGAAAACCATGTTAGCCGGGAAGTTATGCGTGCGAATGGTCACGCTGTCATCGGTGACAACTTTGAGAATTTCGAAGGTTGGGATGGTCGCCGCCTGTGCCAGGGAAGGCGCCTGCACCAGCGCCAGGCCGGCCATCAACACCAGCACCAGCGCCAGTTGAACACCGCGCTGAGCCCAGGATAATCTCGCGCCAGCTATAACTCGTTTCATTTCAAACTCCTTCACTCAATCCCACTCTATCATTACAGTATAGCAACCTTGCGTCGATAAATCTATCCAAAAAAATCAAGGAATTGGCTGCCGCTTCGTTCGCCGCTTCAAAAGCAGCAACCAATGGAGGACCGCTTACCTCAAGATGCGGGGCAGCAGCCAGAAGACACGGTCGTCTTCCTGTTTGCCGTTGTTGGACACCTTCAGGATGATTTGGACGTTCTTGTCCTTGTATGCGCTCAGATCCAGGTCGATCTTGGCAATTTGCCCGTCAGAAGTCTGCGTCCACGAACCCAGGCTCTGCACGGCGGCGCCTTCCACCGAGATGTTCACCTGGAACATCACGTCGCACTTCGGGCTGGAGGCCATGCAGCCAACCACGGCTTTGAAATGATCACCGCTCTGCACTTTGAAATTCGGGAAACGGCCCTCAATGTAACCGCCGTCGCCTGCGCTGGGCGCCATCACAAGCGCCGCTTCATTTTCCTGTCCGCTTTCGGTGTTCGGCCCATTCACTTTGCTGACAAAGCCGTTGGTCATGTCCTCAGCGCCGGGGCAGGTCAGGTTGCCGGCAGTCGATTTCCAGCCTGCGTCGCAGCCTTTGTCGGCAAAGTTGTAGGCGATGGTATCAGCCGCCTTGACGTTGATCTTGACCCAGAAGCTGTCCTTGTAGCCGCTGCCGATGCCAAAGATGGCGCCGGAGGCGTTGCGCAGCGCCCAGTAGCCGGTATATTCGCCCGTCTTGCTGGGGGCGGTCAGGTTGACCGACAGGTCGATCATCTCGCCGGGTTTGACGCTGGCATTGATCTTGGCCGAAGACGGGCCAGACATGGAGTTGCCACTGACAAAGACCACGGCGTAATCCGCCGACCAGGTGCAGGCGCCATCATTCTTGATGCGCCAGGTTTTGGTGAAGGTCTGGCCGGGCGTGAAGGCCGTGCCATCGGTGACGGTGACATCCTTGATAAAGCGGGCTGCATCGCAGGGAATGCTCGGCGTGGGAGTGGCCGGAACAGCTGTGACCGTGGGCGGAACGGTGGTGGCCGTAGGAATGCTCTCGGTGGGCACAATCACCTGCGCGGTGGGCGTGGCAGGTGCGGGCTCTTGCGTAGGCGGCCCACCGGCCGGCGTCTGCCGGGCAATTTCGGTCAGGCGCGCCGTCACCGTCTGCGCCGAGAGCGTGCCGATCACATCGGGACTCAGGGTCGGTGCCGGTTGCATGCCCGGGATACAGGCTGCCAGCGCAAGCATGATCCATAAAGACGTAGATACAATCACAAGGGTTTTCTTGCTCATTTTGCCATTCTCCTTCATATCGATATCTCCTTGACGCTGGTGCGCATTGAAATGTTCCCAATTCTTTATGGATTTTATTAAAGAAAACGGACTGGCAAAACCCTGCCAGTCCGTTTTCACTCGAAATCGATTGGATTCGGGCTTATTCTTTCTTTTCCAGCTCTTTCAGCAATTCAGCATCCTTGCGCAGGTTATTCCAGCGCGAAAGCAGGCTGACCAGGTAGATCAACATGATGCCAAAGATCACCGCGAAGCCGGCGATCAAATAAGTCAGGGTATTGGCAGGTCCTTCCATCGCGAGTCTCCTTTCCTCAGGCCAGCAGCTTCATTTTCAGTTGTTCAAGTTGATCCGCAAACTTGCCCATGCGGATGCGATGCCAAAGCAGGGTAACGAACAGGACAGAGAAGGTCGCCAGACTGAACATGAAGGTTTGTAGCATCTTGGCGGTCATGTCAAACGAGCCGGTCGCGTCCGAGTCGCCGCCGCCGATCACCACGGGGTGAATGGTGCGGAAGATGCGAATCGAGAAAAAGGTCAGCGGCACGCTCAAAAAGCCGATGATGGCATATACCGCGCCGAAGCGCGCACGCCGGTCAGGATCTTCGACCCCCTGGCGCAGCATCAGGTAAGCTGCGTAAACCAGTTCCATGATGGTGGCCGTCGTCAGACGCGGATCCCACGTCCACCAGGTGTTCCAGATCGGCCGCGCCCAGATCGATCCGGTGATGATGCAGATGAGCATGAACACCAGGCCAATTTCCACGCCTGCCACGCCAACGATATCCCAGATGCGCTTGTGCGTGATCAGGTAGACGATGCCGGCCACGAAGGCGACAAAGAAGCCCAGCATCCCTGTCCAACCGGAAGCCACGTGAAAGTAAAACACCTTCTGCACCTGGCCCATCACTGCCTCAAGGGGCGCGTACAATATCACCATCAGGGTCGCGGCCGCCAGCATCAGCACCGTCACCGCAGTCAGAATCTTTAAAGTCGTTGGTTGCGCCGTCATCCTTCTCCTCCTCGAATTTGCTCACTGGATCATTATTTCTACCGCTTATTCTTCCACCACCGCGTCGAACACCATGAAGGAAACCGCGGTAAAAACCACGTCATATACGATTAACAAATTTAACCAGGGCTGTATCTCGGCCATCTCCAGCCCGGCCAGGAAGTTGCCCGATGCTTTTACCGCCGCCACCACCACCGGAATGACAATCGGGAAGAGCAAAATGGGCAACAGGATATCGCGGGTGCGCGTTTGCACCGTCATAGTGGAAAGCAGCGTGCCCACCGCCACGTACCCCTCCGAACCCAACAAAATCACCAGCAGCAAAGCCGGTTGTAACAGGTTGATATTATACAGGATGCTGTACACCGGCAGCACGAT
>CALMIB010000023.1 GCA_937863945.1 uncultured Longilinea sp. | reverse complement strand
GCCGCGGTCGACGCTATTCAATCCGGCGGCCTTGAATCCCCGTTGGACTGGCAAAACAGTTGTTACCGGTTCTTATTCCAATCGATCGGCGATTACCAGGCAGAAGATCCTCATCTCGAACAATTGCTGGACGCCTTCCTGACGAAAGCTTCATCCCCCCTCCAGGAGCGCATCCTACAACGCGCCCAGAGGCTTGGTTTTACCCAGTGGTCGCAAATCGCCAGCTCGCTGCGCTCGCTCGATGAACCAACGCTCCGTCGTTTAATTGTCGAATTTATTGGCTACACGCAATTCGAAAAACACTTGACCAGAAAATGGCTTAAGCAGATTGCATTGACAGGCTCATTGCCGGCTCAGAATGCACTGTGTGAGTTGTTTTTGCAATGGGATGACCAGGATGCCGCGACCATCACCGTCGATCACGGCTGGCTTCCCACCCAGGTCGAACGCAAGGCGCTGTTTTTGTTCCTCACCGGCCAGTGGGAACCTTATGAAATCCTTGATTTCTCCCATCGCTATCTTATCTCCGCCTACGAAGCCGGCTCGTCTGGTTTGCGCCAGCGGCTGTTGACTTATTCGCGGATCAGCGGCCATAACGAGTGGCTGCAAAGCCTGGGTGAACTTCGCCGCCGGCGCTGGCTGTCCGACATGACCGACGTGGATTGGAAGTCGGTCGTGCAGCAACTGGCCGGCCGGCAGGCCTGGGACGAAGCCTGGCGGCTGCTCGTTCACGCACCGCCGCTGTGGTGCGCCGAACTCATCCAGATGCTGTTCCAATCCAATTGGCAGGCGGGCACGGAATCGGACCGGCAGAGTTTTTTAAACCTGGTCTCGCTTTCGCAGCAGGCGCTCAAGAAACCACCCGAAGTGTTCGCCAGTACCATCCTCAAAGCACCCTTACAGAACCTTGCCGCAACGGCCATGCGCGCCGATGGGCAAGTGATCGCCGCGGGCGGCCAGGACAACCGCATTTACCTGTGGAATTGTCCCTCTGGTGAGCGGCGCAACGAGTTCATCTCAAGCCCAACGCCCGGCGTCCGTGCGCTGGCGCTCAGCCCCGAGGGGCTGTATCTGGCGGCGGCCTTTACTGATCAGGCCATACGCATATTCAGGCTGGAGGATTCCCGCCTGGTCAAAACGCTTGAAGGCCATTCCGCGCTAATCCGTTCCCTTTTTTTCCACCCGGATGGACGCACCTTGTTCAGTGCATCCTTTGACGGCACGTTGCGCACCTGGCGCTTCCCGCTGGGCCCAGAATCTGGCCACATTGCCCCCAAGATGGGCGAACTGTTCGCAGCGGTCGGCAGCCCGGAAGGAGATCGCATCGTTCTGGCAGGCTCTCAGGTTCAGGTATGGCGCTGGCCGAACAAGGATCGATTGCAAACGCTTTCAAACGATGACTATACCGTGCTGCTCCTCTCCCGCGCCAGTACCATGCCTCTGGTCGCCGGAGCCGGTCGGAATCAGGCTCTCTACTTGTGGAACGACACCAGCGGACGCCTGCTTGAAAAAATCGACGCGCAGGATATGAACATCAGCGCCATAGCGCTTTCCCCTCACGGCGATTTTCTCCTCGGTGGCAGCCGCCAGGGCGCCATCCATCTTTGGAATGCGTTCACGGGTGAAAAGTTGGCCGAGTTGCACGGCCATGAGAATCCGGTCGCGGGCTTGCACTGGCATTCCGATGGTGGATTTTTCAGCGCCAGCCAGGACGGCCGCCTGATCATTTGGAATGCGCGCCTGGTCCGTTGGATTCGCCAGCCGGTGGATCGCCTGTTGGATCCTGAAATTGCGGAGGTTCGCGCGCTGGCGCGCGATAAGACCCTAAACGCCCAGTCCCAGGCCTGGGGCGCATTTTTACTGGAACTGGTTCAATCTAAGCATCGTTTTGATATTTTGCTGGACGAGCCCGGCACGATCCAGCTAACTGAGTTTGATATCGAATTGTAAACCCGCTGCCGTTCCACCGGGAGTATCATAGCTGGCGAGCAATCCATTATTCGACGCCAAAACACGGATCCCTGCCTTGACCTTACTACGCCGTTTTGCCGCACCGGCTGAGCTTGACCCGGTTCAACGAGAGAATTACATCAACGTCCAGGTTGACGCGATCGGCGTTGGTCTTGCCAATGCCGCCGCGCCTTTTCTGCCGGTGTTCCTGGCCCGCATGGCCGCCACCAATTTTCAGATCGGCCTGCTCACCTCCATGCCCGCGCTGACCGGGCTGCTGTTCTCGATTCCATTGGGGAGCTTCTTGCAAAACCGGCGCAACATTGTTCCATGGTTCAGTGCCACTCGCCTGGGCGTGGTGCTGTGTTATACCCTGACCGGAATTGCCTCCATGCTGCTGCCGGACCGCTGGATCGTTCCGGCGGTTCTAGCCATCTGGGCCCTGGCGACCATCCCGCAGAACATGTTATCAATCTGCTTCTCAGTCGTAATGAACGCGGTCGCCGGATCGAAGGGCCGTTTTGAACTGATGACGCGCCGCTGGTCGATCCTGGGGTTGACAACGGCCATCACTGTTTTTCTCATTGGCCAGCGCTTGGAGGCAATTGCCTTTCCGGTGAATTACCAACAAGTCTTCATTGCGGTTTCCATTGGCGGCATCCTCAGTTTTTGCTTTTCCCGCCGGATCGTGATCCCCGACGCGCCGCCTCAACCCGGGGCGGCCGGGAAAACGCTCCGTGCCAATATGATTTCGTACTTGCAACCCATCCGCTCTGAAAAGCCCTTCCTGCGGTTTGTTTCAAAACGGTTCTTTTTCACCACCGGCATTGCGCTGGCAACCCCGCTGTTCCCGCTTTACTTCGTCCGGGAAGTGCAGCTTCCCGACAGTTGGATTGCGACCATCAACACCACCCAGACGGCTATTCTGATTGTGGGCTACCTCTTTTGGACGCGCCAATCGCGCGCGCGAGGCGCCCGAAACGTCCTGCTCTGGTCCACTTTTGGCCTGTCCCTGTATCCCTTCCTGGCTGCCATCACGCACCAGCCTGGGTTGATCACGGTTTTCGCAGGCCTGGCCGGCATTTTTCAGGCCGGCATGGACCTTGTATTCTTCGACGAGTTGATGAAGACCGTGCCGCCGGAGAAGAGCGCAATTTTTGTTTCAGTCGGCAACATGTTTCAGTATCTTGCGATGATCATTGCGCCTTTGCTCGGCACAACGCTTGCCGATTGGATCGGCATCGGCCCTGCATTGATCGTTGCCGCCGGCGTCCGTTTTCTGGGTTATTTGTTTTTTATGTTGGACAAACCTGCTGAGAACCGTTATTGATGCGCTTTCTTTTCAGATTTGAAAACAAATGGACTGATAGGATTTGTATCGTTATTAATTTGATATAATAACCTTACAAAATGGTTGTGTGAACGGATAAACTCACCGTCATGTGAAAATTTGGGGGCAATGAAATGGAATCACAAAAGCGGTTCGATTTGTTTGTCAATCCATCCTCCCGGAAAAATAGAAGACTCAAAAAACCAGCCAGCACGGGAAAGAACAGCCTGTATGCTGCGATTTGTTACCTGAGGAGAATGCAGGTTCAACGGCGGACTTGCTATGTCGCCATCTCTACCCGCCCGGACATCCCGGAGTAGAATGAAACCCTCGAAACCGGGTGTCCCATCAACGATGACTCACTTAACCACCATACCAGCAGCAGTAACCCTGCGTTGCATTGCGCTGAACAAGATCATTTCTCAAGCCGCCATCACCCTTCTACGCTCACAAGAATGGCAAATGGATTTATGTTCCGTTGTCCAGTCATTAGCCATTCAAACCGGGGTTGACCGGGCGTTTCTAATTCAACAGGTTGGCTCACAGGGGATGGTCTATTGTCAGTGGGCCTCCGTCGACAATGCCGGCAGACCCAATCCTGCCTGTGGTGATAATTCTTCAAAGCTTTCCTGTGAATACCTGGCTTCCTTAAGCATCCAAACATCTCCAACCCAAAATCAATCCGTTGCAGCCAATCCGGGGGAAACACTCGAAACCTCCATGCTGGCCTTTCCGATTGGCGGGGAAGAACCCTGGGGGTGGATGGTTTTCGAAACCTGCGCCGGAAAACGCAAATGGTACCCCATGGAATTGGACACACTCCGCTCCGCGGCAGAAGTCATTTTCGCGAGCCTTGAGCGCGCCAGTCAGACTGGGGCGAACATTTCCGCTGACATCAGGCTGCGCGATCTTTTTGACCAACTTCCGGTCGTGGTCTATACGGCGGAGATTGAGGATGTTCCACAAATCACCTGGGTAAGCCCTCAGGTAGAAATGCACATCGGGTGGCGACCCGATGAGCTACTGGCAAAACCCAATAATTGGATGGAATTGATTTGGCCGGAGGATCGAGTCAGAGTAGAAAAAAGTCTCAAAGCAGCCATTCTCACCCGGTCGTCCTTATCCGTCGAATGCCGATTGGTTTCAAATTCAGGCGGTCCCATCTGGTTCCGCCACGATGCGAGCATTCTGTACGACAATACAGGAAAACCCCACCTGATCCAGGGAGTGCTCCAGAACATCAATCAAAGCAAAAATATCGAGGCGGAGCTAAACCGTCTTTACCACGAGGAACACCTGCAACGCCTGATGGTGGAAGGGTTAACCGTCACCAGTTCGGCCCTGTCGGCGACGATGGATGTCAATCGGATTCCGGACCTGTTGCTGCAAGAACTGGCGCACATCCTGCCTTATGATACAGCCACCTTTTGGAACCTCGACGGGGATCACCTCGAATTATGCCGTGCCCGCGGGTACAGCCTTGTTTTTGGTAAAGAGGTGGAGGGGCATATCATAAAACGTATGCCGCTTGAAACAACCCCTACCCTCAAGTTAATTCTGGACACCGGGAAACCCCTCATCATCGAAACCGTTGAGCCGGGCAATCATCCATTGCCGCATGGTTTTGCCCAGCATATCCGATCCTGGGCTGGCGCGCCAATTCTGGTCCAGGGGAAACCGATTGGGCTATTCACCATTGAGAGCCGGGAAAGCGGTCGTTTCAATCAATCCATGCGCAGCATCCTTTCGGCCATCTGCGCGCAGGCCGGGTTATCCTATCAAAACGCCAATCTGTATCAGGCTGAAAAGCGCCTGCGCACACGGGCTGAAATGCTGCAAAAAGCCACCGCCGCGCTCACCGCGGAACTGGAATTACCGCAGTTGCTTGAACAGGTGATGAACTACCTGGGCAGCGTCGTGCAGCATGACAGCGTGTGTATTTTCCTCTACGAAGATGAAAACAAGGCAATGCGCGCGGTTGCAGGCCGCGGATTTAAGAAACCAAAGGAAATTATTGGTAAACTTTACAGCGCCGATAATTCATTATTTACAATCGTCTTCCAACAAAAAAAGCCGCTCATCATCGACGACACCCTGGGGGATGCTCGCTTCGAGCGCTGGGGAGAGGCGCAGCATATTCGCGGCTGGATGGGAATCCCGCTCATCTGGCGTGAAAAGGTGATCGGGTGCATGACGGTGGACAGCCGCAGCCCTAATGCATACGATGAAGATACTGCAAATTACGCCCTGGCCTTCGCAAACCAGGTGGCCTCGGCAATTCAGATATCCCGTCTTTTTTCAGAACTGCAATCGCTTGCACTCTCCGATCCATTAACCGGTGCAATCAACCGCCGGCAGTTTTTTGAAATGGCTACCGCGATCGTCGCAAAAACCAAGAGCGAAAACCGGACCGTTTCCGCGATCATGATCGATGTCGATAATTATAAGAAGATCAACGACACACACGGCCACTTATCCGGTGATTTGATCTTGAAGGTTGTCACCGACTGCTTCAAATCAGTTCTCAACCCTGACGACCTGTTGTCAAGGGTTGGTGGGGATGAATTCGCGGTTTTACTGCCCGACCAGGGCCGCCTCCAGGCGGAAGAGGTGGCAGAACGGTTGCGTGCTTCGCTGGAGCAAGCCGCCATAATCGTGAGGAACCAACAGGTGGACATCACGGCCAGTTTTGGCGTCGCAGAAATTGATCGCAACCGCATGGACCTGGATGATCTGCTCAACCGGGCGGATCAAGCGCTCTATCTATCCAAGAGTGCCGGAAAAAACAAGGTTTCCTGACCTCACATTTTGACCGGATCCGTTGCCTTTGGTATAGTTAACCCAACGGAGTTTCGAATGGTCATCCTTGGAAAGTGGCGGCAGCAATCCGTGACTCTCAGCTTCAAACCAAACGCATTGACCATCAGCCTGGATGGACAGGAAGGTCCGCGGGTGTTCAGCTACGACCTGTGCGGCCGATTGTGGACGGCCATGCTGCGCCAGGTATCTTATCGCCGCGGACTGAACGGGAAGGTGGTAGCCAAATGGATCGCGCCGGACGGCAGCCGCGGACGACGCTGGCTGGAACCAGAAGAAGCTAATCACTTGTTGTCTGAAGCTAGTGAAATCGCCACACACCTGCTTCAGGCAACTCAAACCGGTGAAGTTCTCCTCTCCGAAAAGCCATCCGAGGATGAACTTACTTTTCTTTCCAGAGCAGCAGCTTACCAGGCCGACATCGCAACCGCCGACGCGCAGCAATATCACGCGGTTTACAAACCGGTCGGCATCCTGCCTCCCGATCAATATATGGCGGTCGTGCTCCAGTTGACCGAAGGTTGTGCCTTTAACACCTGCACATTCTGCACTTTTTACCGCGACCGGCCCTTCAGAATTAAGAAACCGCCGGAATTTCGAGAACACATCGCCAGCGTCAAAAAATTTTTAGCGGATGGCTTGAACCTACGTCGAACAATATTTCTCGGAGATGCCAATGCACTGATCACGCCCATGCCACAACTCACGGCGCTGCTTGACGAGGTGCACAACGCCCTGGATGTCGAAAAACTGGGCGGGATTTATGCATTCCTGGATGGCTTCAGCGGCGAGAAAAAGAGCCGGGAAGATTATGCCCAACTGGCGCACCTGGGCTTAAAGCGGGTTTATATTGGCCTTGAATCTGGCGACCCGGAATTGCTCAGGCTGCTGAAAAAGCCCGGCCATCCGGCCGATGCCATCACGGCGGTTCGCGAAATGAAAGCAGCGGGCGTCGCGGTAGGGTTGATCGTGCTGCTGGGCGCAGGCGGCCATCAGTTCGAACGCAGCCACGTCCGCGAAACCATCCGCGTGCTCAACGAAATGCCGCTGGACGCAGACGACTTGATTTATTTCTCCGAATTGATTGAATCGGAAGGCATGCCCTACGTCCAATCGGCCTTCGAAGAACGCCTGCAGCCGCTCACATCCGACGAACGCATCCACCAGGGAGAACTGATTGAACAGGGCCTGCGTTTCACCGAAGCAGGCGGCACGCCGCATATCAGCCGGTATGACATTCGTGAATTTGTGTATTGAACATGTCTTCGCTACAGGTGCTTTGCTTTGGGGATCTCAATGATTTCCTGCCCATCCGCGACCGGGAAAGCTGGATATCCATTTCCTTTCAAGGCCGCCAGACCCTCAAACACCTGATCGAATCGCTTGGCATTCCACACCCTGAGATTGGCACCGTCACGGTTGACGACCAGCCTGCCGGGCTGGATGATTTTGGGCTGGAAGGATCACGGGTGCAAGTTATTCCTTTCCGGTCAGGCGACATTCGCTTGCGCCCTGAGGAATTGGGCTTCATCCTCGATGGCCACCTCGGCAAGCTGGCATCCTACCTGCGCATCCTGGGATTTGACACGCTTTATCACCCGGATGCAGCCGATGAGACATTGGCCGCGACCTCGGCGGCAGAACAGCGCGTTTTGCTCACGCGAGACCGCGGCTTGCTCAAAAGGCGCGTGGTTGTCTATGGCTACTGCATCCGGCATGATGAGATTAGCCGCCAATTGCAGGAAGTCGTAAACCGCTACAACCTGCTCGAGGAAATTAAGCTCTTCAGCCGCTGCCCGCGTTGCAACGGCCGGTTGATGCCCGTAGAAAAAAGCGCCATTGCCGATCGCTTACTCGCCAATACACGGCAGTTTTTCAACCAGTTTTGGCAATGCCCGGCTTGCGGTCAGGTGTACTGGCGCGGCTCCCATGTTGACCGAATCCTGGAGCAAATTCAGGGATTATTGCCAGACCGTTAAAGAAAGCCAAAAAGAGGTACAATTCTGGCAATCTTTTTGGGAGGATTCGATTGGATTCATTCTTGCCTGTCGGAAAACTGCCGC
>CALMIB010000022.1 GCA_937863945.1 uncultured Longilinea sp. | reverse complement strand
CCGTCATAATCTACCCCCACCTGCCCCTCCTTGAGGAACAGGAAGAACGGCTTGCCGTCCAGCATGCGGAAGTTGAAGATCTCGCGGTAGCCGGCCTGTGCGTTGTACAGCTCGCCCTCCACCACCAGCGCGCCGTTCACCTCCAGCGCCCAGCGGCCGGCCCAATTCCACAGCCCGTAGATCGGCGTGGCACCGGCGTGCTGCAGCAGGGCATAGCGGTAGGCTTCCTGCCCGTCCACGCGGACCACCGCGTAGTGATGGTCGATCGCATCGGCCTCCTCCGCCACCGTCACGGTGCGCCCGGCCGAGGTGATGCTGAAGGCGCGCTGCAGTTCGCCCGCGCTGCGCAGGTCGGCGCGGCGCGCCAGCACTGCCGCCGGGATGCGCGCGGCGAACTCAAAATGCCCGGGCGCGCCCAGGCTGGCTGCCACGATCGCGTAGCTCTCCAGCGTCAGCGGACCCAGCCGGCTCACCTGCGCCTCGATCGACGCCTGTTGGCCGGTCGGAGCAGGCTTGTACGGCAGTGCGGGCGTGGCCGTCGGGGTCTCCGGCAGGTTCAACGAATAGGCGATCAACTCGGCGTGTAGCGGATCGAGCGCCATGCGCAGAAAGGCGGGCTGCCCCGGGCGGGAGGGGTCGGGCAGCAGCAGCGCGGCCTCGGCCCCGGCGGGCGCGTCCGCGCCGGGCAAAATCAGGCACGGGTCTGAGCGGATATTCACCACGGTCCACGCCCGGCGGATCGAGCGCAGCGACGGGCGGCGGCCGTAGCGTTCGGGGTGCAGGTTGGCTTCCATCTCGCAGGCCTGATCCACCGCCGCGCCGTAATTTTTAAAAGTCTCCAGGCGGGCAAAGCCATCCTCGCCCGAAAAAGCCGCGTCGCCGGTCTGCTGCCAGCGGCGCGGCACGGCAAACGAAAGCTGGTGGGCGGCGCCGGTGTAGGTAAACCAGGTGGACGGCGCGCGGCGCTCGAAAACAAGATCGGCATCATCGACCGGCTGCAGCGACTCGGCCAGCCACAGCAGCAGGTCGTCGCTGATCGCGCCCGGCCAGCCGGTGCTCGACAGGCGCAGCGTGTAGGTCTGGCCGTGCTCCTGCCAGAACAGCGACGGTTCGCCGGCGTAATTGCGATACAGGTACCCCGACACCCCGCGCAGGCTGATCTCGCGTCGGGCAGCCTCTGAAACGGCGGCCGGCGCAAGCTGCCGGAACCAGCCTTCCACGTCCAGCGTCAGGTCCGATTGCGTGAAAACGATGCGGCGCGCCGCGGCCGGGTCGACCTCCGCGTCGCGGAAGGTGGTTTCAACCGTCTGCGAACCGTCGGCAAAGGTCTTCACCTTCACGTTGTCGCCGCCCCACAGGTCGGCGGGGATGAAGGAAAGCACGAGCAGCTCAAACCGCACCTTCTCCTGAAGTTCCTCCGGCGGCAGGCTGAATTCCTCCTGCGCGACCGGAGCGATTTTAGTCGCTTCGGCGGTGGGCGGCGCGGTGGGCGCGGGAAGCCGGGTGGCGGCGGCGGTTGGGGCAGCCGGCGCCGGGCCACAGGCCGACAGCGCCAGCGTCAAAATCAGGGTCACAGGGATGAATCGGCGAAGCATG
>CALMIB010000021.1 GCA_937863945.1 uncultured Longilinea sp. | reverse complement strand
GGTGGATGTCAATATCGGTCATCTTAACCTGGCAGAAGCGGTGCTGGAAATGGCTGAAGGTGGGCCGCTTACAACGAAAAACATTCTCGACCAGGTTGAATTGAGCACCGACGTCAACAGCAAATTGACCGAATTCTCGTTTAACCTGGCGCTTCAGGAAGACGGCCGCTTTGACGAAGTCGGGCCGGCCGGCGAAGTGCTCTGGTTCCTGCGCCGCCTGGAACCGGAAGAGGTTCAAAATCCGCCTATCTATTTGCGTTACAACCCGGTGGAATTTGATGTCGAGCCTGTCCGTGACTTATTGACGCAATTGGAAAAACAGGTCTTTGATGAATTCGCATTGACTGAAATCAACGGCGAGGATCAGGATGAGATCAGCATCAACCTGCTTTTCCCGCATTTGCGCGCGGGAACGCTGCCGTTATCCAGGCAAATATCCTCCTTCTTCCCCTCCGCTTACGAATCGCCGCGCGTGCAATTCACATTTGTCGATGGGAATACCGGTCAACGGTTATCCGGATGGGTGGTGAGAAGCCAGAAATATATTTATGGGCTGCGCGCTTGGTACGCCTCACAGGATTTAATCCCGGGTTCAACCATGCGCATTCTACGCAGCGACAAACCGGGCGAAGTGATCATCAAAGCAGAAAAGAAACGTCCATCGCGCGAGTGGATTCGTACCGCCCTCGTCGGCGCTGATGGTGGTCTGGTGTTTGCCATGTTGAAGCAGCAAGTCTCGACGGTTTATGATGAGCGCATGGCAATCGCCATTCCCGACGCTGAAGCCCTGGATAAATTGTGGACATTAACCGGAAAAATGCGGGGCACGTTGGAGCAGACCACGCGCACCATGATGACAGAACTCTCTAAACTCAATCCTCAAGGCCATGTCCACGCGCAGGAATTGTACGCTGCCGTGAACCTGGTCCGCCGCTGCCCACCTGGCCCCATCCTAAGCATACTGGCTGACCGGCCGTGGTCTAATTATCTGGGCGATCTTTACTTCCGGCCCGCATCCCTGACAATGGAGGACGCCCCATGATTGAAACCAAGCGGTTCAGCCTGGTGAAACCCACAACACAAACTCCATTTCACATCGATTTTGACTGGTGGCGCGAACATGACAGCAATTGGAAAGTATATCTTTTCAGCTACCTTTGTGCCGAACACCAGGCAGCCTTCCAAAATACAGATCAGGATGCCAAAATCGACTGGGTTGACTCGGTTACCGCTGAAGTTTTTGTGGTTGATGGGCTTGAACATACTTTGATGAGCCATTGCGCCCTGCAGCCGGATTTTCTCACCCAAAACACGTCCCTGGTGGACGCTGTTTTTCGCTCGTTTTTGAAGAACGGCAACAAACCGCTCACACCGCAGGAACTTAGTGAAATTACCGGAAAAACTGCTGTCACAATTCTAAACACTTTTTCAGGCCCGACAATCTACAAGGGCATCCGGCCGGTACAAAAGTAGTTTATGAATTTCGGATCCGCGGATAGCGGATGGCCACAAACACCCCATAAGCCAGCGAAATTGCCGCGCCGATTCCAACCGAGAGCGGCGCACCGATCCAATCCGAAACCAGGCCGGCTTGCATCGATCCAAGCCGCATCATGCCTTGAAATATCAATGTATAGAAACCCATGATTCTTCCACGCATCGAATCGGGCGAGAATAATTGGATCAACGTATTAGCCAGGGCATTTTGACAGACAAAGCTAAATCCTGTCAAAAACATCACAAGAAGCGACAAAATAAAAGACCGGGAAAATGCAAAAACCAAAAGGCTGATCGGAAACAACAAGTTACCGGCGGTCAAATACCGGCCCCGACGCGCATCATCCGGCATTGCCGCAATGAAAAATGCACCAGCCAGTGCGCCCACGCCCATGATGGTTAACAACATTCCCAGGGGAAGCGCTTCTGGACTCTGGCAGGTGAACATCCCGGTGGTTGGGCTGCAAAAAAACTCTACCACTGGGCTGGCGCTTTCTCCGAGTACCTGCGTCGCAAAAACTGGCATGAGCGTGTTATAAGGCATCGAGAGAAACGCACTGACGCCGACCAGACTAATCAAGACAATCATTATGGAATGCCCCCGAACATACACGAGGCCTTCCTTGATATGAGACAACTGATTGGTTCTTTGCACCACGATGGCCTGTGGCGTCGGTAAATTTTTCATCAGACTGAGACACACCAGGACAGCAATGAAAGTCAGGCCATTCAAGAAAAACGCCATACTGGCCCCGGTGGCTGCCACCAAAATTCCGGCAAGAGCCGGGCCAAGCGCCCGTCCAAGGTTAAACATCGCGGCATTTAACCCGATTGCGTTCGTCAGATCTTCTTTGCCCTCGACCATTTCCACTGTAAAAGCTTGCCGAACAGGCACGTCAACAGCATTCACCGCGCCCAAAATAAATGAAAGGACATAGACATGCCAGACCTGCACAACCCCGCTCCAAACCAACGCGGCCAGGATGAATGCCTCAAGCATCATGATCGTCTGTGTAATGATTAAAACCGTTCGTTTGGGCAATCGATCAGCGATTGAACCACCCCAAAACGAAAGAGGAATCAATGGAATCAAGCCAAGTAGCGCGACCAGGCCCAGGGCTGCCGCCGAGCCGGTCAAATCATAAACCAGCACTTGCTGCGCCATGGCCTGCATCCAGGATCCGATCAGCGAAATCCCCTGTCCGATGAACCACAATTTGTAATTGCGATGCGATAAAGCGCGTAAGAATTTTGGCCCGTGGTAGGTGTCAGCCGCGGAGTGTGCGCTTAGGTTTGGTTTATCTTGCATTAATGTCCCGTGAGTAATTTTTCCATGTATTATAAGCCACAAACAAACTAACGCACCAGAATTCTGGGACAAAGGTCCTCATAATTCATATTATTGATGGTAAAATTAACAAAAATTAAGCCCCTGTAGCGCAATGGACAGAGCACCAGCCTTCTAAGCTGTTGGTTGAGGGTTCGAATCCCTCCAGGGGCGCCAGGTGATGAAGTGATCATGAGGTATTCGGCAAACAAACAGGGCGAGGACCCTCATGTTATGGGTAAAGGTGCTACAATTTAATCTATGTCAACTTTTGAATCTACGGCAATGCACCACTTGTGCAAGCAATTGACATGGTCTCTATTGGTGGAGGTTGATCATGGTCATTATTCGGTTTAAACCTAATCCAAATCGTCAGAGTTATGGCGGGGTGGATGGACAATCGTTCTTTTCCTCAGCGGCCAACAACTGGTCGCTGGCATCACGGACTCATGTCTGGCGGCCGCCCACCGATGTCTATGAGAATGAGGATCGGTTTGTCGTCCGGCTTGAAATTGCTGGCATGCATGAAAATGATATCCATATCAACATTGACGAAAATATCCTGAGCATTTCTGGCGTTCGAAATGATCCAACGGAAGAACGTAGAGCCTATCATCAAATGGAAATTCATTACGGAGAATTTCTTTCGGAATTTTCCTTCACCGCCCCGATCGATATCGACCGGGTAACCGCGGAATACCACAATGGATTGCTCCTCGTTTTCATTCCGAAATCACAACCCAGACAAATTGACATCACATAATTCAAAAAGGGGCTCCGGTTTCATTTATGTCAGCAACTCGTTGGCTAAAAAACAACTTTTTTTCCTATGAAGATGACCCAGAATTAGACGAAAGTGGATTTCAGAGTGCGTTGCATGCGCTTAACGATGGATTAGCGGAAGCAAGCCAGGAGCACAGCGAGGAATTCCCCCTTGAGATTGATCCCGCGGCAGCTTTACCCGAATCACTGGCAATTCTTCCCCTGCGCGGCCTGGTGGTCTATCCGCAGACAGTCGTTCCCCTCACCATTGGCCAACCCCGCTCCATCCGCCTGGTAGACGATGTGGTATCGGGAAACCGGATGATCGGATTGGTCACATCCAGGAATCCTGAACTTGAAAACCCGGGTCCCGATGACCTTTACACCATCGGTACGGTGGGTATGATCCACCGCCTTTTTCGCGCGCAGGATGGCACCATTCGCATCCTGGTTCAGGGCATCACGCGCATCAAAGTTGTAGAGTACACGCAGCAGGAACCTTATCTTCAGGCAACCATTGAAAAATTGCCCGAAGAAAGCATCGAAGGGCTGGAAATTGACGCGCTTGCGCGCAATGTTCGCGATCAATTCGAGCACATCGCTGATATGATTCCATCGATCCCCAGGGAACTTGTATCCTCCATTGCCGCGATCGAAGATCCGTTGCAAACAGTTTATACTATCGCGAATTTTCAAAGGATGGAGCTGGGCGATGCTCAGGAAATTCTTGAAATAAATTCGGTAAATGAAAAACTTCGAAAACTGGTCACAATTCTCACCAGGGAAAGC
>CALMIB010000020.1 GCA_937863945.1 uncultured Longilinea sp. | reverse complement strand
AGAATTGGGCCGCTTTCAGGCTGCCCTGACTGAAACCGGCAAGACCGCCAGCGATGCCGAGGCACGTCAGCGCGTGCTGGATGCGTTGATCGACGAGGCCCTGCTTGCGCAGGCCGCCGCGGCCAACGGCCACCAGGTTAGCGACGATGAGGTGCAGGCCAGCATGGCCGCGACGCTGGAAAAAATCGGCGGCGACGCAACCTGGGCAGCCTGGCTGCAAAAGAACGGTTACACCGAAGAAAGCTATCGCCAGGCGTTGATCCGCTCACTGGCGGCGGCCTGGCAGCGCGATCAGATACTGGCTGCCGTGCCCACCTCGGTGGAACAGGTGCATGCCCGCCAGATCCTGGTTTTAAGCAAAGCGACCGCCGATTCGATCTATAACAATTTACAATCTGGTGCAGATTTTGCAACGCTTGCACAGCAGTATGATCCCGCGACGGGCGGCGAACTGGGCTGGTTCCCGCGCGGCTATTTGACCCAGCCGGCCGTGGAAGAGGCAGCTTTCGCGCTGCAGCCCGGTCAATTCAGCCCGGTAGTGCAGAGCGATATCGGCTTCCACATCGTGTTGGTGATGGAGCGAGAGGTCAGGCGATTGTCGACGGATGCCCTGTTGACACTCCAGCGCAGCGCTTTGGCCGATTGGCTGCAACAACAGCGCGCCTCCAGCCAGATCGAGATCCTGGTTCCCTGAACCCGATCTTGCAAAGGACGACTATGGAAAACAAGAATTCGCAACCTAAAAATGACCTGCTGTGGAATGTGCTGTCATTCGTTATGATCGCTGCCATCCTCGGCGCGGTTGTCATTTTTCTCTCCATTTTTACCAATCCCAACAGCGCGATGAATCCGTTTCCGCCGTTCACGCTGCCCGAGGCGATCGTTCTGCCGACCAACCGGCCGACTTTCCCGGCTACCTGGACGGCGACGGTCGCTCCATCCACAGCAACGCCGGCTCCGCCGACGGCGGATGTGCCGGTGGTTTCGGCCACGCCCGCCGAGGTCGGCACGCCGTCGCCCACGGAAACCCAGCCACCGTCCACCGGCGGGTATGCCTTTGCAACGCAAACCGACCCGGCTTCCATTTCCAGCGTGCTGTACCGCCCGGAATGGGGCTGTGAATGGATGGGCCTGGCCGGCAACGCGGTGGATTTGCAGAACAGCCCGGTCAGGGGCATCCGCGTGCAGGTGGGTGGGTACCTGGGCGCCGCCAAGATCGATTTGCTCAGCCTGACCGGTACGGCGCTGCAATACGGCCAGGCGGGTTACGAGTTTACCCTGGCTGAAAAGCCGGTCGCCTCCACGGGCAAACTATGGGTGCAGTTGTTGGATCAATCCGATCTGCCGCTTTCGGACAAGATCTATTTTGATACCTTCTCCGCCTGCGAACAGAACCTGATCATTATCAATTTCAAGCAGGTGCGCAAGTAGATGTTGCGGTGATAACCAACCGGCGGCCGTTGATCGGGCCGCCGGTTGGTTATGAATGTCCGTTTGGCTTGCGCGGCTGCAAATTGAAGGTTTCGTCTCCGGCCAGCAAGCCGGTTAGCGGACTGGCTTCCAACGGCATCACCCGGCCGTTGGCGAAAAACGAAAAATCGAAGCCGGTCAGGTCGCCAGCCTGTTTGCCCGGCACCGGCATCAGCCGGGCGGTGAGCGGTTTGCCCAGGCGCACTGCCAGCGCGGCCACGTCCAGCAGCAGCGCGGCAATTTGCCCGCCGGTGACGTCGCCGGGCAGGGGTACGGTATCCAGGCCGGTGCCGCACACCGCCGAGAACATAAGCAGGTCCTTGATGCTTAACGTGCCGTCCAGCGTGCGGCGCGCCAGCACCGAATCTTCCAGCACGGGCAGCATCAACCCGTTGAACCCGGCACGCGGCCAGCGTCCGCGGTCCAGCGCATCAGCCACAAAAGCCGCCGCGGTCAACGACCCGGCCAATCCCAGCGCCGGCACGCCCAGCTTTTCCAGCGCGTTGCCCAGCGAAATCGCGTCATCGGGATAAGGCGCCAGGGAGATGTCAAACCCGGAAAACAGCGTTTCATACTCGGCGGCCAGGCCGGCGGCAATCTCGGTCAGCGCGGCCGTGCGGGTTTCGAGTTCCGCCAGAAGCGTTTCGCGGGCAGCCTCAAGCGTGGCCGCCTGACTGAATGCATTCACCGCCAGGTCCGCGCATTCCAGCGCCAGCGCAAACGAGGCACGTTCTCCGCCGGCATGCCCGGCCGGGAAGAACGGCCCGCCGGGAGGAACGTTGGCCAGCGCAGAAAAGCGCAGGTTGGCAAACCCATCCGGTGAAATCTGCGCCGCCGAATGGATGACCCCGGCGCAGGCGCGCACGGCCGGCAGAGAAACGCCCCCAGCGGCGGTGGCCATCACGCCGCCAAAGAAGACGTTGCGGGTGGCGGCGATCATTTGCGGAATCAATGGATAGCTTTCAGGATATTCGGGCAGGGCCGGGCCAAGCGAAAGATAGGTGAAACCACGCTCGGCCGCGCGCAATTCCAGCTTTTGGGCCAGCATCACCGCGCTTTCGTCGCAGCAGGTGGGCACCATGATGGGAAAGGGGACGGTGGCCAGCCGGGCCGATTGCACTTCGTAACCGGCTGCCTGGAACCGCTGCGCGGCGTCGGCTGAAAGGCGGGCCAGGCGGTCCAGCGTCGCGCCGGCGCCGCTCAGGCCGGGGTGATAGAAGCAGGTGATGGAGCGAATCTTCATGTGTTCCTCTGGCGAACCACTTCAAAAATCAGAATCCCGGCTGCAACGGCGGCATTTAGCGATTCAAACTGCCCTGGCATGGGGATGTGGATGCGGCTGTCGGCGGCCTGGCGGGCTTCCGGGCTGACGCCATCTGCCTCGCTGCCGATGACCAGCGCCAGCGGGCCGCGCAGGCTGCTCTGCCAGACCGGCTGTCCATTTTCCACATCCGAGAGCAGGATGCGGACCGGTTTGGGCCGGTCGTGGAGCGTTGACGCGAGCTCATCCCAGCCGGCCCTGTGAATGGGCAGACGGAACTGGGCGCCCATACCGGCGCGCAGCACTTTGGGCGCGAAGGGATCGACGCTGCCAGGGGTGAGGAAGAGCCCATCGGCGCCGGCGGCGGCGCAGGTGCGGATGAGCGTTCCCAGGTTTCCGGGATCGCGGATGGCATCGGCGATGACAAAAAAATCGCCATCCGGGGGCAGGGGCAGTTCTTTGCGGCGAATCACCGCCAGGATGCCCTGCGAGGTTTCCGTGTCGGTCAGTCCATCCATCAGGTACGCGGCGATCTCTTCCACCTCCGCGCCGGTTTGTCCCAATTCGGCCAGCGCCTGCCGCCCGCGAACCGAAAGCTCGCCGCTGTAAAGCACCAGCTCGACCGGCCAGCCGGAGGAGAAGGCTTCTTCCACCAGGCGCACACCCTCGACGACAAACGCGCCGGAGGCTTCCCGCTCGCTGCGTTTGCCCAGCAATTCGCGCACCCGCCGCACTTTTGGGTTCTGGTTGGAGGTAATCATGGCGGTGGGTTACCCGGCCGAAGGATGCAGTTCGCGCCACACGGACAGGAATTCATTGAGCGTGTCTTCGTCGATGATCACCAGGCGGACGACGCGAAGGCAACTGCCCGGGTGCGCCTGAAAGTACCGGGCGGTTAAATCGAAGAACAGGCGCGCCGCGCGCGGTTTGGGAAAACCGAACACGCCGGTCGAGAGGGCCGGTACGGCCAGGCTCTCCAGGCACAATTCCGCGGCCTTTTCATAACAGCCGAGGTAGGCGGCTTCCAGTTTGGCATCCTCGTCGCCATGCCCCCAGATTGGTCCCACCGCGTGAAAGATCAGGCGTGCCGGCAGCGCGCCGCCGGAAGTCACCGCCGGGTGGGCATGTTCCACCGGGCCGTGGTTGGCAATCCACAGGTCGCATTCCTCCTGAATTTTATAGCCGCCGTTGCGCAAAATCGCGCCGGCGATGCCGCCGCCGTGCTGCAGGTGGCTGTTGGCGGCGTTGACAATGGCGTCGGTGGTTTCGTGGGTCAGGTCGCCCTGGACGATGTGCAGATGTTGGCCGGAAGGGTAGGCGTGATCGACAATCAAAAGACTCATCGCTGCCTCCTTTGAATCTCGCATGGGTTCTTTAGGAGAATTCTAACCGATTGCTGCTCGAAAGGAAAATAAAAACCGGACGGTAAATCACCGTCCGGTCGAGAAGGTTCGCTGCAATCGCCTATGCTGCTTTAGCTGTTTCGACGACTGCCGCAAATGCCTGCGGATCGCGCACTGCCAGGTCCGCCAGCATCTTGCGGTTGAGCAGGATGTTTGCCTTGCGCAGTCCGTTGATCAGGCGGCTGTACGCCATGCCGTTCGCACGGGCAGCCGCGTTGATGCGGGCGATCCACAACCGGCGCAAGTCACGCTTGCGGGTGCGGCGGTCGCGAGTTGCATACCAAAGGCTCTTCAGCATGGCCTGATTGGCCCGGCGGAACTGGAAATGGCGGGTTCCGCGCTGACCCTTGGTAAAATTCAATACTTTCTTGTGGCGCAGATGACCTGAGGGGCCACCCTTTACACGTGCCATCGATTACTCCTTTGCAAACCCCTGGGCGTCAGTACGTCTGGTACTTGTTGAATACACCCAACGGCCGCACCAAAAAATGGATGAATACGATAGCGATCCAGCCTACTTGGCCATGTTGGGGGCCAGACGGCGGACGCGCTTGATGATCGATTCGCCTTCGACGACGACCATCTCGGTAAACAGCGCTTTGGTGCGCTTGGAAGTGCGGCGGCGCAGATGGCTCTTGCCGCCCTTCGTGCGCAGCAGCACGCCGGACCCGCTCAGGCGAAACCGTTTGGAGGTTGCCTTATGGGTCTTCAGTTTGGTTTTTCCGTCTTTCTGCTTACGGGGCACAGCGTAACTCCTCTCGATAAAAATCCGCGGTGACATGACGCGCGACCGCGTATTATACCACAAAATTGATTCTCTTCTATTGCTCCGGCGGACTATTCCCCGGCGGGTTTGGGAGCTTCGGGTTTGGCTTCCCCTTCCGCTTTCTTCTTGGGAGCGCGGGATGGGGCCAGCACCATGCTCATGGTCTTGCCTTCCAGGGCAGGAGCCTGCTCCACGGCGGCGATATCGGACAGCTCTTCGGCGATTTCCTTCAGATCTTCGAGCGCCAGATCCGGGTAGCTGATCTCACGGCCGCGGAAGCGAACGGTCACGCGCACCTTGTTGCCATCCATCAACCAGCGGCGGGCGTCGCGGGTTTTAAAGCCGCGGTGGTGCTCGTTGGTCTTGGGGCGCAGGCGAATCTCTTTGACCTCGATTTTGGTCTGGGCCTTGCGCGCTTCGCGTTCCTTTTTGGTGCGCTCATACAGAAATTTGCCGAAATCCATCACGCGGCAAACCGGCGGCACAGCCGTTCCGGACACTTCCACCAGGTCCAGCTCGGCTTCACGTGCCATTTGCAATGCCTGTTGGATGGATATGACGCCCACGTTTTCACCCTTCGGTCCGATCAGGCGGACTTCGGGGACGCGGATCTGTTCATTAACGCGAAAATTTTGAGTACTGATAGTGACTTCTCTCCTCGATTGATACGGCTTTCAGCCCAGGGTTCTGGGCTTGTACGTGGACTGATTTTACCATAGTTTAATCTGCCTGGACCATAAGGCGGGGAATTAAGAACGGGGAGTTTTGCCATTTGCGGCAAAACTCCCCGCGCCGTGCAATTTTATACGCCTGCTTCGATCTCTTTGCCGGCGCGTGCCAGGAAATCGGCCAACGGCATGGCGCCGGGGTTTTCCCCGCTGCGCAGGCGCAGCGCTACCGCGCCGTCTTGAGCTTCCTTGTCGCCCACCACCAGCATGTAAGGGATCTTCTGGTTCTGGGCATCGCGGATCTTGGCGTTCATGCGCTCGCCGCGCTCGTCCACTTCCACGCGCAGCCCGGCTGCCTTG
>CALMIB010000019.1 GCA_937863945.1 uncultured Longilinea sp. | reverse complement strand
TTTTTCAACACCGCCACCGCCGCCGGGGTCAAGCCGATCATCGGGCTGGAAGCCTACCTGGCGCCGCGGCGCATGGGCGAACGCGACCCCAAGCTGGACAAGCATGCCTATCACATGCTGCTGCTGGCCGAAAACGAAACCGGCTATCAAAACCTGCTGCAAATTGCCAGCGCCGCGCAGATCCAAGGCTTTTATTACAACCCGCGCGTCGATCATGAATTTCTGGCCGCCCACTCCGACGGCCTGATCGCCACTTCCGGCTGCATGGCGGCTGAAATTCCGCGCCTGATCATCGATCGCGGCGAGGCGGCCGCGGCAGAAAAGCTGGATTGGTATTACTCGGTTTTCGGCCCGGACCGCTTCTTCCTCGAACTCCAACAGCACAACATCAAAGAACTGACCGCCATCAACCAGGCCCTGCTGCGCATGGGCAAACGCTACAATGCCCGCTACGTGGCCACCAACGACGCGCACTACATCAACCCCGAAGACGCGCGCATGCAGGACATCCTGCTGGCCATTCAAACCGGTTCGCTGCTCAGCGACCCGAACCGCTTCCGCATGAGCGACAATTCCTACTACCTGCGCTCGCCGGAAGAAATGAGCGCGTTGTTCAGCGAGGTGCCTGAATCGCTCTCCAACACGCTGCTCATCGCCGAGCGCTGCAACGTCGATCTTTCTCCCAAGGGATACCACCTTCCGATCGTGAATGTGCCGGAGGGCTTCACCACTGAAACTTATTTGCGCTATTTGTGTGAAGAAGGACTGCAGCAGCGCTATGGAAGCCGTGCTGGCGACCGCCAGGTGCGAGAGCGGCTTGAGTATGAGCTATCAGTCATCCATCGCATGGGGTTTGACGCTTATTTTTTGATCGTCTGGGACCTATGCCGGTACTCGCGCGAAGCGGGAATCTGGTACAACGTGCGCGGCTCCGGCGCCGGCTCCATCGTCGCCTACACGCTTGAGATTACCGCCCTGGAGCCTCTCCAGCACGGTCTGATCTTCGAGCGCTTCCTCAATCCGGGCCGCATTTCCATGCCCGATATCGACCTGGATTTTCAGGACGACAAACGTTCGGAGGTGATGACCTACTGCGCGCAGAAATACGGCGAGGACAAGGTCGCCCAGATCATCACCTTCGGCGCGCTGGCCGCCAAGGCCGCCATCCGCGACGTGGGCCGCGTGATGGATATCCCGCTCAGCGAAGTTGACCGCGTCACCAAGTTGATCACCACGGCGCCCAACAAGGCCATCACCATCCAGGAGGCGCTCGAGACCCTGCCGGATTTCAAGGCGGCCTATGATAGCGCCGAATACCTGAAGGATCTCATCGATAACGCCAGCCGCATGGAAGGCGTGATTCGCAATGCCGGCACGCACGCCGCCGGCGTGGTCATCACCGACCGGCCAATCGTCGATTACGCCCCGCTGCACCGCCCCACCAGCGGTTCGGAAGACAGCCCGATTAAATCGGTGGTGCAGTTTGAAATGTCCATCGTCGAAAACCAGGGCCTGCTGAAGGTCGATTTTCTCGGCCTGGTCACGCTCACCATCATGCAGCGCGCCTGCCGCTTAATTCGAGAACGCCATCAGGTCGATCTCACCCTGAACAACATCCCAACCGACGATCCGGCCTCCTTTGAATTGATGGGGCGCGGGCATACGGCCGGCGTCTTCCAACTGGAAGGCACCGGCATGACCCGCTACATCACCCAGATGAAGCCGCGCAACCTGGACAACGTCATCGCCATGGTCGCGCTGTACCGCCCCGGCCCGCTGGAATTCATCCCGTCCTACATCAAGCGGATGCATGGCGAAGAACCCGTCACATTCCGCCATCCAGCGCTCGAACCTATCTTCAGCGAAACCTTTGGCATCCCGATCTACCAGGAACAGATCATGCGCGCGGCCGTTGACCTGGCAGGCTATACGCTGTCTGAATCGGACGAGCTGCGGAAAGCCATTTCCAAGAAACAAAAAGAGAAACTCGAAAAGCACCGCGACAAATTCGTCGCAGGCGCGGTTGCGCATGGCATCGAACAGGAGACAGCCGAGCGCATTTTTGCCGACTGGGAAGAATTTGCCCGTTATGGCTTCAACAAGTCGCACGCGGCCGATTACGGCGTGATTGCCGTGCAAACCGCCTACCTGAAGGCACACTACCCCGAAGAGTACATGACCGCGCTCCTGTCGGCCTCGAAAAACGAGACCGCCAAGGTGGCCTTCTACATCGGCGACTGCCGGGCGATGGGCATCGACGTGCTGCCGCCGGATATCAACTTCAGCGGCTGGGATTTTGAAATTGAAGACCGGCCCGAACAGCGCGCCGCGATTCGCTTTGGCCTGGGCGCAGTGAAAAACGTCGGCCAGGGTGCCGTGGAGCTGATCATCAAATCCCGGCAGCAGTCTGGACCGTTCAAGGACCTGAATGATTTTGCCCGCCGCGTGGATTTGCGCGCCGTGGGCAAACGCGCGCTGGAATGCCTGATCCGCGTCGGGGCCATGGACAGCCTGGGACAGCGGCGCCCGCTGCTGGAGGCGCTCGACCGGATCATCTCGGTCAGCTCCAGCCATTTCCGCGCCGCTGAATGCGGCCAGCTTAGTTTCTTTGGTTCCATCGCGGGCGTCGAGGAGGATATCACCCTCCCGGAGACCGGGGTTCCCAACCGGCGCGAACAGCTCGAATGGGAACGGGAATTGATCGGATTGTACGTTTCAGATCACCCCATCTCGCCCTACATGCCCGCGCTGCGCCGCAAAATCACGCATTACTCCTCGCAACTGGCCGAGTTGTCCAACAAAGACAAGGTCATCGTGGGCGGTATGGTCACCCAATTTCGCCAGTACCAGACCAAGGACGGCAAGCTGATGGGCTTTGCCACCCTGGAAGACACCCAGGGAGCGATTGAACTGGTGCTCTTCGCGCGCAGTTGGGAAAGATTCAACCGGCTGCTGGCAGTGGACGCCATTTTGATCGCCGAAGGCCGTGTGGATGCTGAAAAAGGCGACCCAAAAGTGCTGGTCGATAAGCTGACCCAGGAGAAACTGGAAGCAGGCGCTCTCGAAGGCGGCAGTTACGATTATGGCAGTTACCCTGCCGCGGGCGGCAGTTATACCCCAGCAAACAACGATTTCGGCGCTGAAACGCCAGGCGAATACAACCCATCCTCCGCCTATCCCTATGGAATCGCCGAAACACCCGGCCAGATCGACGCGCCGGAGACGGACGCGGACATAGAGGATGAATTTGGCGTCCCGCCGCCGCCGGAACCGGACGACTGGCATCTCTACGATGCGCCGCCGGCCGAAAGCAAACCGCAACCACGGCGGCAGCCGCAACCGCCGCCGTCCGTTCCACAAACCACTCCCACGCCGGAAAAACCGGCCGCGACTGATGAAGCCGTGCCGCAGAGCCAGCCGGCAGGACCAACGCCAGCAACGGCGCCGGTAGCGCCGTCCGCGCCTATCCAATACATCATGCCGCCCGCTGACCGGCTTGCGCCGCCCACCGGCGAAAACGCTGAATTGCACATGGTAACGATTGTGCTGCGGTCGGGCGGCGACCGCCAGCGCGACGTGCGCCGCATGCGCCGGGTGATCGGCATGCTCACCTCTTACCCCGGGCGCGACAGGTTCGCCCTGCGCATTTTTGAAAACGGCAGGCATTTCCTGCTTGAATTTCCGAATGATACCACCGGCCTGAATCCCGACCTTTTGCGCGACCTGAAAACGCTCGTAGGCGACGACAATGTCCGCGTGGAGAATATTACACTCCAGTAGAACGACAGGTATTTTTTATGGTTGCCAGGAAATCAATCAAAACAATTGGCGTGATGACCTCCGGGGGCGATTCACCGGGCATGAACCCGTGCATTCGCGCCGTGGTCCGCACCGGGTTGGCCAATGACTTGCGCGTCATTGGCGTCGAAGATGGATACGAAGGCCTGATTCACGGTCGTTTTCGCCCGCTGGGCGCGCGCGATGTGGGCGGCATTCTGCAGCGCGGCGGAACCATCCTGCAAACCGCCCGCAGCACTGAATTCCGCGAGCCGCACGGCCAGCGCGAGGCTATCCGCCAGATGAGCAACGCCGAGATGGACGCGCTGGTGATCATCGGCGGCGACGGGTCGCTGAGCGGCGCGATGCAGCTCACCGAACAGGCCGTCATCGGCAGGGACCTCGACGAGCG
>CALMIB010000018.1 GCA_937863945.1 uncultured Longilinea sp. | reverse complement strand
GGCCGCGCTTACTCCCCCGCGCGCAGGCGGGCCGCGTAGGGCGACAGGTCTTCCCCGGCTTCGGGGTACTGCATGTCAAAGCTCTTCAAGGTGTCCACCAACACGCTGGAGATGAGCAGGTTGCGGAACCATTTCTTGTCCGCCGGGACGATGTACCAGGGCGCCCAGTCGGTGCTGGTTTTGTTCAGCAGGTCCTCGTAGGCTTCGGTGTACTGCGGCCACAGCTTGCGTTCCTCCAGGTCGCCGGGGTTGAACTTCCAATGCTTCTCCGGCGTTTCAATGCGTTCCAGCAGGCGTTCCTTTTGCTCGTCGCGGCTGATGTGCAGGAAGAATTTCAACACGGTGGTGCCTTCTTCCACCAGCAGGCGCTCAAACGCATTGATCTGGTCGTAGCGCTTCTTCCATACCCCGTCCGGAACAAGGTTATGCACGCGCACCGCCAGCACGTCTTCGTAGTGGCTGCGGTTGAAGATGACCATTTCGCCCTTGCCGGGGGTCTGGGAGTGGATGCGCCACAGGTAGTCGTGCGACAGCTCGATGGGGGTGGGCACCTTGAAGCTGGCCACGCGCACGCCCTGCGGGTTGACGCCCTCGAATACCTTGCGGATCACACCGTCTTTGCCGCTGGTATCCATGCCCTGCAGCACCACCAGCACGCGGCGCTTGCCTTCGCAGTAGAGCAGTTCCTGCAATTCCTCCAGTTTGGCGGTCAGCTCGGCCAGTTCGGCGGTTGCCTTTTCGCTGCCCTTCCAGCCGCGGGTGTCATCGGGCTCCCAGTTCTTCAGGTCGATCTTTTGCTTGGGTCGAACGCGGTAGTGGTCAAAATCCATGTCACCCTCCAATCGCGAATTGAGTTGAAAACGGGTCGGGGCAAGTCAGCCCGGCTTGAGCCGGTAGCCAACCCCGGATTCGGTCAGGATGTAGCGCGGCTGCGCCGGGTCGCTTTCGATTTTGTGGCGCAGGTTGCTGATGTGGACGCGCAGCAGATGGGCCTCCTCCTCGTAGCCGCTGCCCCACACGGCACGTAGCAACTGGCGGTGGGTCACCACCTTGCCGGCGTGCTGCACCAGCAGCTTGAGCAGCTCGTACTCGTTGGGGGTCAGGTCCACGGGCTGCTCGTCCACGCTGACGGCGCGGTGCAGCAGATCCACGCGCAGCCCGTCCACCTGGAAGAGCGGCTGCCCCTCGCCGGGCGGCTGGACGCGCCGCAGCGCGGCGCGGATGCGCGCTGTGAGTTCGCCGGTGCCGAAGGGCTTGGTCAGGTAGTCGTCCGCGCCGGCGTCCAGCGCGGCGATCTTGTCCTCCTCGCTGCCGCGTACCGAGAGGATGAGGATGGGCGTCTGGGTCCACTCGCGCAGCCGGCGGGTGACCTGCACGCCGTCCAGGTCGGGCAGGCCCAGGTCGAGGATGATCACATCCGGGTGCTGGGTGGCGGCGCTTTGCAGGCCTTCCTCGCCCGTAGCGGCTTCGAGCACCTCGTAGCCGTGCGCGGCCAGCGCGGCGCGCAGCAGGCGGCGGATGGCGCGCTCGTCGTCGATGAGCAGGATGCGCGCGCCGCTGTCGGGAGGATGGGTCACAGCCATGCTGCCATTTTACCTCATCCGCCGGGAAGGTACCCGCGCCAGCGGCAGGGTAAAGGCAAATTCGGCGCCGCCCTGCGGGCGGTTGCGCGCCTCGATCTGCCCGCCGTGGGCTTCGATGATGCCCTTGCAGATCGAAAGCCCCAGGCCGATGCCGCCCGGCCCGCCCCTGGGGCGCACGCGGTAGAACTTGTCGAACACGCGCTCCAGCTCGTCCGGCGGGATGCCCGGGCCGTTGTCGGCCACGCTGAACTCGACCGCCTCCGGCAGGGCGCGCGCCGACACTTCGATGGTGCCGTCCTCCGCGGTGAATTTGGCGGCGTTATCCAGCAGGTTGACCAGCACCTGTTCCAGCAGCAGCGCGTCGGCGCTGACCGGCGGCAGCCCGGCGGGGATGCGGGTTTGCACGCGGATATCCTTCAGGCGGCCGCGCAGGCGCTGGATGGCCGCGCCGGCGGCTTCCTCCACGTCGATGGGCGAGCGGCGCAGGTGCAGCCCGCCGGCCTCCAGGCGGGTCATGTCCAGCAGGTTGCCCACCAGGCGGTTAAGGTGATCGGCTTCGCTCCAGCCGGTGTCGATCAGTTCCAGGCGCGTGGCGCGGTCCAGGCGGGGCGCGTCGGGGGCGGGGTCTTCGGCCTCGCGCAGGCTGCTGAACGCGCCGGTGATGGCGGCCAGCGGGGTGCGCAGGTCGTGCGAGATGGAATTGAGCAGCGCGGTTTGCAGTTTCTCGGTTTCCTGCGCCAGGCGCGCGCGGTTGACCTCCTCGGCCAGCAGGGCGCGCTCGATGGCCAGCGCCGCCAGCCCGGAATAGGCTTCCAGCAACTGGCGCTGCTCGGTGCTCAGGTAACGGTCGCTTTCGACGGGGCGCACGGCCAGCACGCCCACCGCGCCCTGCCCGGTCATCAGCGGCTGAAGGCGGACGGGCAAGTCGGGCAGCGTTTCGGTGCCGCGCCCGGCCGGCAGGCCGCGCTCGAAGGCCCAGGCGGCGGCCGTGAGCATCGCCGGGGTGGCCTCAAAGCCCGGGCTGGCCGCGCGCAGACGCAACGGACCGCCCTCGGGCAGCAGAATGGCCGCCTGGCGGCCGAAGGACTGCCCCACCTGCTCGATGACCGTCTGCATGACGGCCGTCAGGTCGAGCTGGATGGTCAGGTCGCGGCTGAGCGCGTACAGCGCGGCGGTTTGCGCCTCGCGCCGCCGGCTGGCTTCCACCTGGTCGCGCACGGTGCCGGCCAGCCCCGAAACCACCGTTCCTACCAGGAACAGTGCCAGGAAGGTGAGCACGTACTGGGTATCCTCCACGCTCAGGCTGAAGCGCGGCTCGATCAGGAAAAAGTCAAATGAAAGCACGCCCAGCAGCGCGGCCAGCAGCGACGGCCCGCGCCCCAGGTAAATGGCCGCGGCCAGCACGCCCAGCAGGTAGAGCATGGCCAGGTTGGTCGGCTCGAGGCGCAGGTGAATAGGGAAACTGATCAGCGTGATCAGCGCCACCAGCAGGACGGCGCCCAGGTAGCGCAGCCAGCCGCTGCGCGGGCGCCAGGTTTCGGGCAGGCCCTGCTGCAGCGGGCCGCGCTCGTCGCTGAGCACGTACACGCCGATGCTGCCGCTGCGCCGGATGATCTCATCCACCACCGAGCCAAACAGCACCTGTTGCCAGCGCGGGCGGGCCGGGTTGCCGATGATCAATTTGGTGAAGTTGTTGCGGCGGGCGTATTCCAGCAGGGTGTCGGCCACGCTGAGGCCGGTCAGGCGTTCGACGCGCGCGCCGAGCTGCTCGGCCAGGCGCAGCGTGGCGGCCAGGCGCTGGCTGTGGCTGGCCGAAAAGCGCGCCCGGTCGGGGGTCTCCACGTACACCACCATCCAATCGGCCTTCAGGTCGCCGGCCAGCCGCCGCCCGGCGCGCACCAGCCGCTCGGAGAGCGGGTGCGAGCTGACGCACACCATCAGGCGCTCGCCGGCCGGTCCCGGAGCGGACTCATCCTGCGGGCGCATGGAGGCGGCCCGCCCGGCGGCGCGGCGCAGGGCCAGTTCGCGCAGCGCGGTGAGGTTGCCCAGCCGGAAGAATTTTTCGGCCGCGCTCAGCGAAAGCTCCGGCGCGGCCACCTGCCCGGCGCGGAAACGCTGCAGCAGCTCCGCGGGCGGCAGGTCCACCAGCTCGATCACCGCGGCCCGGTCGGCCAGCTCGTCCGGCACGCTCAAAGGCTCGCGGTAGCCGGTGATGGCCTGCACATCGTCGATCAGGCTCTCCAGGTGCTGCGCGTCCAGCGCGGCGAACACGTCCAGCCCGCCGTCCAGCAACGCCTGCACGTCCTGGTAGCGGCGCGGGTGGCGCGCGCCGGCCGGGTTGGCGGCGTGCAGGTCGTCCACCACCACCAGGTCGGGGCGCCGCGCCAGCAGTGCGCCCACGTCCAGCCCGCCGCCGGCGGCCGGGGGCACGCGCTCCAATTGCGCCAGCAGCCCGGCGCTCTCCGCGGGGCCGTCCCCGCTGGCAGCCGCCACCAGCACGCTTTCGCCCTGCTGCGCACGCTGCAAAGCCGCCGCGAGCAGGGCGCTGGTCTTGCCCACGCCGGGCGCGTATCCCAAAAAGAGTTTCAACCGGCCGGTCATACCCCGATTATACGCCGGAGGGCGGGCGGGCAGCCCAAATCCATCCGTTTCCCGCGGGTCGGAATTTACCCTCCTGGCCTGTAAGGGGTAGGTCAGAGAAGACTCACTTAATTCGTTCTTTTTTTCGTGTGTTTCGTGGTTATACTTCTTTCCACCCCTCCAATCACAGGAGCCACGCCATGCAGCCCTACTGCGAATACTGCCTCGCCCACCCCGAAGACACTTTCAACCACGAATACCACGCCAACCATTACGGCTTTCCACTGCGCGACGACGCGCTGCTGTTCGAGCGGTTGATGTTCGAGATTAACCAGGCCGGGCTGTCGTGGATCACCATCCTCAAGAAGGCCGACAACTTCCGGCGCGCCTACGACGGCTTCGACATCGACTGCGTGGCCGCCTACGGTGAGGACGAGCGCGCCCGCCTGCTGGCCGACGCGGGCATCATCCGCAACCGGTTGAAGATCAACGCCGCGGTGGAGAACGCCCGGCGCATCCAGGCGCTGCGCGCGGAGCACGGCTCGTTTGCCGCCTGGCTGGACGCGCACCACCCGCTGCCCAAAGAGGGCTGGGTGAAGCTGTTCAGGCAGCACTTTGTCTTCACCGGCGGCGAGATCGTCGGCGAGTTTCTGATGAGCACCGGCTACCTGCCCGGCGCGCACAGCCCCGACTGCCCGATCCATGCGCGCATCGCGGCCTTGAATCCGCCCTGGATGCGGGGTAGTTGAACCTCCTCCGGCCTGCGGCCACCTCCCCCAAATTCTGCAAATTTAGGAGAGACCCGGCGCCATTTGACGCAGCCTCAAGGTACGCAGCCGCGCGGATTCGCGCTAAAACGGCACGAACGCAGGCACGATTTGGGTTACAATATTTGCGGGCGCCGGCCCGACCTCAATCTTTCGCAAGCGCAACAGGGGAACCATGGACGTTTTTGAAATCACGCAGGTCACCGATGAGATTGTGGAGGCCTTTGAGCGCCTCATCCCGCAGCTCTCCTCCTCCAACCCGCCGCCCACGCGCGCCGAACTGGAGGAAATGGTCGCCTCGCGCGCCAGCATCCTGCTGGGCGCACGCGACCCCGAAAACGGAAACCGCCTGGTCGGTTCGCTGACGCTGGCGGTGTTCCGCGTGCCCACCGGCGTGCGCGCCTGGATCGAGGACGTGGTGGTGGACGGCGAGTCGCGCGGCAAGGGCATCGGCGAGGCGCTCACCCGCGCCGCGATCGAGCGCGCCAAGCAGGAAGGCGCCGTCACCGTGGACCTGACCTCGCGCCCCTCGCGCGAAGCCGCCAACCGCCTGTACGTGCGCGTGGGCTTCGTGACGCGGCACACGAATATCTACCGCTACAATATTGGGCGGTGAGGGGAAAAGTGATGTGGTCCGGGTTCTGAGTCGCTGAGGAAAGGCGGCCGGCCCGGTGAATGAACAAGTTTGGGGGGGGCTGGGGGGGGTGGGATTTGTCTCCCATCTCTACCTGCCCCACTCTGCCATTGACGCATAACCGCAAACGGCTGTGCTTTGCTCGTAGTAGCGACGTCAGTCGCTCTTGATCTTACCGCGAAGATGCGAAGCACACGAAGGCAGCGGCAGGTTGAAATTATCTGGTTGAAGGATTAATTGTAACCGGGTTAAACGAATAATAAAACGATGTGATGAGGGTGGAAACGTGATCTTGCGCGGTCTCCAGACCGCGCTCAGCTTTTCACTGCGAAGGCAGCGATGGGTTGGATGTGCGGCGCGCATCACAAAGGCGCGGGGGATGAAGCGACTGACGTCGCTACTACGAGCATTCATCGCTTTTAGCCAATCGCTATTTACCCCCACAAACTCTGCAAATCCTCCAGGCTGCGGGAGCCGGGCTGGTTCTTGCCCAGCAGATCCTGCCAGAACTTGTCGTCGTAGCGGCGCGAGCGCACCAGGATGGGCATGGGCGTGCCCCAGCCCAGCATCAGCACCTCTTCCTTGGGTTGCAGGCGCGCCAGCATGCCGCGCAGCGCGTCTCGGCCGGCCAGCCCTGAAAGCACCGCCGCGATGTCGGCGTCGTCGCCCAGCCAGCCGGTGACGCGCGTGCCGAGTTGCGACATGACCTCATCGTAGATCTGCGAGGGGCGCTGG
>CALMIB010000017.1 GCA_937863945.1 uncultured Longilinea sp. | reverse complement strand
CGCCAATGCCTTGCTGCTGCTCAACCTGGCCGGCGAGGTGGTGGGCGTCAACCGCGCCATCCGCACCGAGAGCTCCAACACCACCGGCGAGCCGGTCAACGCGGGCATCGGTTTCGCGGTTTCCTCGCGGATCCTGGCGCGCGTGGTGCCGGTGCTGATCCGCGATGGCAAATACGAATATCCTTACCTGGGCGTTACCAGCCAGGATGAACTTTCCCTGTTCCTGATCGAAGAACTGGACCTGCCGCAGACCACCGGCGCGTACATCGCCTCGGTGACCCCGGGCAGCCCGGCCGACCAGGCCGGTTTGCGCGGCGGCAGCATTGAAACATCCGTCCCCAACCTGCTGGCAGGCGGGGATTTGATCGTCGCCGTGGACGGGCGGCCGGTGCGGGTTTTCGGCGATATGCTCGGCTACCTGGTGACCAACAAGAGCCCCGGTGATACGGTGGTGATGACCATTCTCCGCGACGGCGAACAAAAGGAGGTCACCGTTACCCTTGGAAAGCGCCCGTGAGCGGGCGGGATGGCAAGTTGTTCTTTACTCACCTTAAAAGGAGGGTGTCATGTTGTCAGAAGCGAACTTGCGGGAACTGCTGGATTTTTCCGCAAACGACCCCGTTCTCAGCGTGTACCTGAATACCGAGCCCAGCGAAGGCAACGCCGATGCTTACCGGCTGCGCCTGCGCAGCATGCTCAAGGATGTCAACCTTCCTCAAGATGTCACAGCCATCGAACGCTACTTTCAGCATGAATACAATTGGGCCGGGAAGGGGGTGGCGGTTTTTTCCTGCGCTCCGCAGGGCTTTTTCCGCGCCTATTCCCTGGCTTTACCGGTGCAAAACCTGGTGCACGTCGGGCAGCGGCCCAGCGTGCGTCCGCTGGCCGATCTGTTCGACAATTTCGGCGGCTACGGCGTGGCCCTGATCGATAAACAGGGCGCGCGCATGTTCTTCTTTCACCTGGGCGAGCTGCGCGAGCAGGACGGCGTGATGGGCGAGGAGGTGCGCCACGTCAAGCATGGCGGCGCCTCCACGGTGACCGGCCAGCGCGGCGGCATGGCCGGCAAAACTGGCCACGCGGATGAACTGGTGGACCGCAATATCAAAGAAACCGTCGATTTCGCGGTCCGTTTCTTCGAGGAGAATCACGTGCGGCGGATTTTGATCGGCGCGACCGATGAAAACGCCGCGTTGTTCCGTTCGCACCTGCCCAAGGCCTGGCAGAGCCTGGTGGTGGGCGCTTTTGCCATGCCCATGACCGCCAGCCACACCGAGGTGCTGGCCAAAGCGCTGCAGATCGGGCGCGAAGCCGAATCGCAGCGTGAGGTTCAGATGATTAACGACCTGGTCACCCTGGCCGCCAAGCAGGGCGGCGCGGTGGTGGGGCTGCCGGAAACGCTCGACGCGGTCAACAATGCCCGCGTGCAGCGCCTGGTGCTGGCCGAAGGCTACAGCCAGTCGGGCTACCATTGCCCGGGCTGCGGCACGCTGGTGGCAAAGGCCGCGCCGGCCTGCCCGAATTGCGGCGCGGCGCTGGCCCCGGCACTGGATGTGATTGACCTGGCGGTGAGCGCGGTGCTGCGCACCGGCGGCGACGTGGAGGTGATTCACAAGAACCCTGAACTGGAGCAAAAAGGCAAAATCGGCGCACTGCTGCGCTATTAGCACAGGTTCGCACACGGCCCGGCGGAAACGCCGGGCTTTTTTGTGGCGGGGGAGGGCGGAGATCAGCTCCATCACAGCCCTGGCGTAACATTCCTGGTTTACATTTTTGCAAACTTTTCAACGTTGGGCGGCGGCTGGCTTTTCTTTTGCATCTGGCTGTTATAGACTTAGTGTGGGCGGGAGCGAAGCCGCCCGTATGCTGCATGTTCTTTTCTCCTTTTTTTCTTGCAAGGGAACATCCCATGGATATTGAAACATTGTTTGCACAGGCCAGGGAACTGGCCCGCCAGGGCGATCGGCCGGGTGCCCGCCGCATTCTGGAGGACATCCTCCAGGAACAGCCGGCCAACGAGGACGCGCTGCTGTGGCACGCGCTGGTGGCGCCGACCAAAGGCGAGGTGATCGAAGGACTGCAAAAGGTGCTGGAGATCAACCCGGACAATGCCCAGGCGCAGCAGCGGCTGGCCAGGCTGCGCGCCAGCGCCGGCACGCCGGCCTCGACGCCCAGCAACAGCACGCCTTTCTCGTATGAACCGGTCAAAAGCGCCGGACCCGCCGCCGCAGCGCCGGCCGCCTTCACCACGCCCGACCCGGTCGCCGCGGCGGCCGCCTATGCCACACCTTCCACGCCGGTGGAGGCTCCTCACGGTGCGGGCAACAGCAACGCCGCGCTGGTCAAGCGCCTTGATCACCTGATCGCGCTGCAGGAGCATACCGGTCAGCAGATCGATAAGATCAACCGCGTGGCGCAGTTTTTCTTCTGGCTGACCATCATCGGGCTGGCGCTGGGTGTGCTGGGCGTGGTGCTCTCGTTCCTCGGCGCGCTGAGCTTGATGAGTTTTTAGCCTGCGGGCGTGATCCGGTATTCGGTATTTGTGATTTGGTGACCGCCGAATCACGAATACCGTTATTCTGTATAATATCCCCATGCCCACACTCCCTCCCCAAACCTACTGGGTGCAGGCGGGACGGTTGCTGGCCGGGCCGTGCCCCGGCAGCGACGAACACCTGCGCGCGCTGGCCGCGGCCGGCGTAACCTGCATCCTCAACCTGCAATATCCCGACGAGGTCAACCACGCCGGCGAACCCTTCCGCGATTACACGGCGCCCTACCGCGCGCTGATGGACGGGCACTCGCTACGCTCGCTGCGCTTTTTGCGCATGCCGGTGCGCGATTTTTCGGTGCCCACGCCGGCGGGCATGGCCGCCATCCTCGACGCGCTGGACGCTGCGCTGGCCGACGGGCACACGGTTTACCTGCACTGCTGGGGCGGCAAGGGCCGCACCGGCACGGTGGTGGGCTGCTGGCTGGCGCGGCACGGGCTGGCGAACGGGCAGGCAGCGCTGGAACAGGTGTGGAAGCTGCGCGAGGGGTTGAAAGGCGAGTCGCCGGAGAACGAGGAGCAGCGCGGCATGGTGCGCGGCTGGCAGGCGGGCGCATGAGCAACAGCCTGATCGGCGTGCTGAGCGACACGCACAACAACACCGCCAACCTGCGTGCTGCGCTGGCGATTTTTGAGCAGCGCGGCGTGCGCACGCTGATTCACTGCGGCGACGTGACCACGCTGGCCACGCTGGAATGGCTGGCCGGTTTCCGCGTGATTTACGTCTATGGCAACGGCGACTATGCCTCCGGCGAGATGCGCGACATGCTGCTGCGCTACGACCCAGCGAATTCTGCCGGGCCGGTCTTCGAAGGCGAGCTGGGCGGTGCGCAGATCGCCGCGGCGCACGGGCATTATCCCGGCAGCGTCGAGGAGCTGGCGCGCTCGGGCGGGTACGATTACGTCTTTCACGGGCACACGCACCAGCGGCGCGACGAGCGCATCGGGCGGGCGCGCGTGATCAACCCCGGCGCGCTGGGCGGGCTGCACCGCCAGGAGCGCTCTGCCTGCCTGGTGGACCTGGCGGCGGGACAGGTGGAGTTTGTGCTGCTGGAATAGCGGTCAGGAGGGCGCATGGGCACAACTGCGTATGAAATTTTTCCGCTGACCCCCGAGCGCTGGGACGATTGATAAAACGACTTTTGTGCCGATGGTTTATTAAGGTTTACAATTTATTCTACATCGTTTCATTTATTCACAATAGCTCGAAATAATTATGGAGATCATACCATGACCCTCACCAAACCCATCAAAATCCTCATCGGCATCCTTACGCTGCTCATCATTGTGGCGCCGTTTGTCATTATGCCGTTGTTCTTTGCCTTTTCCATGCTGCCGGCCATCGCGGCTGAATTTGGGAATGATATGCTCGAACCGCCGGTGTTCCTGGGAGTGATGCTGGTGATGATGCCGGTGATGTTTCTCTTTCCCTTCGTGCAACTGGCTTTGCAGGTATTTTATGTCATCCATGAAGTCAAGAACAAAACCCTGACGGATACGGCGCGCATCCTGTTTCTCCTGGGTGCCTACTTTATGCCCTACATCGGGCTGCCGGTGTACTACGTCATGCATATCTGGCGGGACGGGTCGAAGCCCGCGGTGGAAGCCCCGGCGCCCGGCGCGGCGGGGTAGGATGGCGATACTCCGGGGGTGCGAGTGATGGATCGCGAGCGGCGCTCATCCTCTGCCGTCGATGCTCGAAGGGCTTACGAATAACGCATGAACGAATACCGCATCAACGAATACCGAATAAACGCATCAACGGTTCACGCATCCCGGCTCCTCCCTCTTTCCCCCCTTGCTATAATGGAATCAGGTGAGTGCCATGAAAACTTTGGAGGAATTGCTCGATGAACACACCGCGCCGGCCCGCTTTTACGACCGGCTGGAAGACGGCGCCGCGCGCTGCTGGGCGTGCGCGCACCGCTGCCTGATCAAGCCCGGGCGGCGCGGCATTTGCGGCGTGCGCTTCAACCGCGCGGGCGAGCTGCGCGCGCCGTGGGGCTACGTGGCCGCCGTGCAGGTGGACCCGGTGGAGAAGAAGCCTTTCAACCACCTGCTGCCGGGCAGCAACGCGCTGACCTTTGGCATGCTGGGCTGCGATTTTCACTGCGATTTTTGCCAGAACTGGGTCAGCTCGCAGGCGCTGCGCGATCCCGCTGCGCGCAGCTATGGCCCGTCCATCCAGCCGGCTTCGCCGGAGGGGCTGACGGCGGCGGCGCGGCGCTACGACGCGGACCTGATCGTTTCGTCGTACAACGAGCCGCTGATCACGGCCGAGTGGGCCGAGGACGTATTCACCACGGCGCAGGCGGCCGGGCTGCGCTGCGCGTTCGTCTCCAACGGCAACGCCACGCCCGAGGTGCTGCGCGCGCTGCGCCCGGTGCTGACGGCCTATAAAGTCGATCTCAAGTGCATGCGTGACAGGCAGTACCGCCAGTTGGGCGGGGTGCTGCAACACGTGCTGGATACGATCCAAACGGCGCGCGAGCTGGGCCTGTGGGTGGAGGTGGTGACGCTGGTCATCCCGGGCATGAACGACAGCAACGAGGAACTGTGGGACGCGGCGCGTTTTTTGGCGGGCGTCTCGCGCGACATTCCCTGGCATGTGACCGCCTTCCATCCCGACTACAAGCACAACGACGCGCCGCCGACCGGTGCGGAGACGCTGCGGCGCGCGGCCGAGATCGGCCAGGAGGCCGGGCTGAATTATGTGTATGCCGGCAACCTGCCCGGGCGGGTGGGGTCGCTGGAGGATACGCACTGCCCGGCCTGCGGCACGCTGCTGATTCAGCGGCGCGGCTATGTCATTCAGAAATACAACCTGACGGCGCAGGGAAGCTGCCCCAAGTGCGGCGCGGCCATCCCCGGCGTGTGGAGCCCGGAACCGGAAAGCGTGCACCTGGACGGCTGGGGCACGCCGCGGCCGGTGCGGACGTAGCGGGTCGGCCCTCTACGAGGGCAGGCGACCAGCGCCATCGAAAGCCCGGAAGTATTACGGGTACGAGCCCGGGGTGAGGGGGGGCGGGCTCGGGTAACCGGGCTGGGGGGGGGCGGGGGTGCGCGTGCCGGCCGGGGTGGG
>CALMIB010000016.1 GCA_937863945.1 uncultured Longilinea sp. | reverse complement strand
GATCTTGATCGAAACAGATGCGCCTTACCTTGCACCGCATCCCCATCGCGGACAAAGGAATGAACCCGGATTTGTTTCGCTGATTGCAGATCAAATCGCCTTACTGAAACAAATTCCAACTTCCGAAGTGGTTATTACTACTGCCGGCAACGCAAACCGGCTTTTTGAATGGAGAAATCGTTCTTGAACCCCTCCGAACCCAATTACATTTCCCCTCAGGAGGACATTCGCGCGGTCGAGGCGATGATTCTCGCGCAGGCTGATGGATATCAGCAAGATCTCAAAGCCGCGCTTGACCACCTGCTCGCGTCAGGTGGAAAACGCATTCGCCCCACGATTATCATCTACATCGGCAGGATGCTGGGAGCCGATCCACAGCACATCCTGACCATGGCCGCCGCGATCGAGCTGCTGCACACCGCTACCCTTGTGCATGACGACCTGATCGACGGATCGTTGCTGCGGCGGGGTATCCCAACATTGAACGCCCAATGGACGCCTGGTGCAACAGTTCTTACCGGCGATTTTTTGTTTTCCAAAGCCGCAAAACTGGCTGCGAACACACGCTCGATCCCGGTCATTCAACTGTTCACCGATACCTTGGCTACAATCGTCAACGGCGAAATTACTCAAATGTTCAATAACCGCTGCCGCATCAACCGAGACGAGTATTATGTCCGCATATATGCCAAAACAGCATCCCTGTTCGAAACTTCGGCAGCATCAGCAGCCCTGTTGAGCGGCGTGGATCAAGCCACTACTGAAAAAATGAGCAAGTTTGGCAATTATCTTGGCATGGCTTTCCAGATCATTGATGACATTCTGGATTTCACCGGCCAACAGGATACCATCGGTAAACCCGTTGGGAACGACTTGCGCCAGGGTCTCGTCACGTTACCGACCATTCTTTTTGCGGAATCCAACCCGGACGACACTGCCGTCAACCAGTTGATGCAGGGAGATTGCGTCAAGAATTCAAAGCAACTCAACGAACTCATCCTTGCCATCCAAAAGAGTAACGCCCCCAGGTTGGCGCTCGCTGAAGCCAAAAGGTTTGTGGAACTTGGCATCGAACAACTCGCCGATACGCCGGACGGTTTCGAGCGAACCCAACTGGTGCAGATCGCACGGTTTATCGTTGACCGAAAGCTCTGATGGGATGGACGGATATTTAAACCAAAATGCCGCTTTCGCGGCACTCGAGTGCGCTGGGAGGGACTTGAACCCTCACGCCTTGCGGCACATGGCCCTCAACCATGCCTGTCTGCCAATTCCAGCACCAGCGCAGGAGTAGCGTTATTATATCGTGCATCCCTCACCTGTCAAGGAACACCATAACCCAAACCGCTTTTAAACCATCCATCCGCCCACTCACTTCTCCAGGAGCCAATCATGCCGTTAATTCTTGATGCAATGGGTAGCGACCGGTATCCAGATCCCGAAATCCAGGCTGCCATCGATGCTTCCCGCCTCTTCGATGAAGATATCCTTTTGGTCGGCAGTGAAGCATTGCTTGCCCCCAAGTTAAAAACGATGGGTACCGGCAACCACCGCGTACGCATCGTCGATGCGCCAGATATTCTAGAAATGCACGAAAAACCGGTTGAAGCCGCAAAACGCAAACCGCGTAATTCGATGGCAGTGGGTCTGGAACTCATCAGGAAAGGAGAGGGGCAGGCTTTTGTCTCCGCTGGAAACACCGGCGGCATCATGTTTAACGCGCTGCGTACACTCGGACGCATCAAAGGCGTGCAGCGCCCTGCCCTGACGGCAATTTTTCCGACCCGGACGGGGAATTGTGTAGTCCTGGATATCGGCGCCAACGCCGATTGCCGCCCGGATTTCCTGGTCGAATTTGCAGTGATGGGCAGCGTTTATGCAGAAAAGGTGCTCAACCGACCTGCACCGCGCGTTGGCTTGTTATCCAATGGAGAAGAACCCGGCAAAGGCAATCAACTGGTCAAAGACGCCTACCATTTGCTTGAAGATGCCGGCTTGAATTTTATCGGCAACGTGGAAGGCAAAGAATTGTTTGGCGGTCAGGCCGACGTGGTGGTGACGGATGGTTTCACCGGCAATATCCTGCTGAAATCCTCCGAATCAGTTTCAAAATTGCTCACGGAAGTCCTCAAGGAAGAGATGACTGCGTCGTTGATTCGCAAGATAGGAGCACTGTTGGTTAAACCTGCTTTTGGCCGGGTTAAGGAAATGATGGACCCGCGCGAAGTTGGCGCAGCCCCGTTGTTGGGCATCGATGGGCTGGTTTTCGTCGGGCATGGGCGTTCCGATGCGCACGCGCTTGTTTCAGCGCTCAAAGTGGCCCGCCAGGCAGTGAACGCCAACCTGCTCGCGGCGCTGGGTACAGCCATCCAGGATCGACTCGCGTTATTGGAAGCCGCCAACCCGCTGGCGGAAAAAAAAGCTTAATCGGCGGCGCAAAAGAGAGAACAAATGAAAATTGCCTCAAATACCAAATTGATCACCCGAAATAATAAAATCGGGCGGTATACCACCTTTGCCAGCCTGGCAATACTTGGAATTGGCCTGTACATCTCTTTCACAGCTCCGGAAGCTTTTTCCTGGTCGCTCGGCGCATTGGTAATCGGCTTCCTCTTATCGCAGGTTGGCTTAACCTATTCCTCCAAATTTGGCAAATCACCCCGACCGGACGAATCCCTGACACAGGCGTTAAAAGGTCTGGAGGACAAGTTCACCCTGTATCATTATGAAAGCCCCACCAACCACCTGCTGGTCGGTCCTGCTGGCGTGTGGGTTTTGCTGCCCTATTTCCAGGCCGGCACCATCCGCTATAACGCGGCAAAAAATCGGTGGACGCAGAAGGGCGGCAATTTCTTTTTGAAAGCTTTCGGCCAGGAAAATTTAGGCCGGCCGGACACGGAAATCCAATACGGAATTAACGAAACCAGAAAATTCCTGGAAAAACAACTGCCCGGCACCGAGTTGCCCGAAATCCGGGCTGCCTTGCTTTTCTTTAACGAAAAAACCGAGCTGGCTGTCGAAGGCGCGCCTTACCCCGCCATCAAAGCTGATAAAGCCAAAGATTTCTTCCGCAAGCGCGTCAAGGATATGGGCATCGCCCCGGATTTGCTGGCGAAAATTTTAGCCGTTCTGCCCCCGGGCGAATAACCTTTCGCAAAAACTCCCACCGTTTGAAGGTGGGAGTTTTGAATTATTTAGTTCTTCGCACCGGTCGGATATTCACCGGGCGACGGATCGTGGATGTATGTGCCTTCAACCCTTCGATTTCTTTCAACGTCAAGTAGCGCCATTCACCGGGTTTTAAATTGCCCAGCAAGAGGGTGCCGATTCGCAGGCGGATGATACGCTGCACAGGCAGGCCGATACGCGATCCCATTTCCCGGATCTGGCGTTTGCGGCCTTCGCGCAGCACAAACCGCAGCCAGGTGCCTTTGCCGGCTTCGCTCTCCACGGTGACCTGGGCAGGCGCGGTTCGATAACCATCTTCCAGTACAATCCCTCTGCGCAAAGCGGCAAGTTGTTCCTCATCCGGCTTGCCGACAACCAGGACGCGATACTCCTTTTCGTGCCCGTAGCGCGGATGCGTCAACCGGTTGGCCAGTTCGCCGTCGTTGGTTAACAGGATCAAGCCCTCACTGTCCAGGTCCAGCCGACCCACCGCAAACAAATGCGCCGGCACCTGTACCAGCCCCATCACAGTCGGCCGCGAATCCTTCGGATCGACATCGGATAACACGCCGCGCGGTTTGTGCAACGCAATATATATCTGCCGTTCCAGTTTGGGGATCGCCTGCCGGTCAACGGTGATCGAATCGGTCTCCGGGTCAGCCTTTGTCCCCAGGATGGCCACTTTGTCATTTACGCGCACCCTTCCGGCGGAAATCAGCTCTTCGCACGATCGGCGCGAACCAAAGCCAGCCCGCGCCAGGATTTTCTGTAAGCGTTCTTCAGTCATAACAATCAGTCCTTCAACAAACGATTTTCTTCGGTGATCGCAGGTTCATCCAAATCGAAAGCCGGTAAGGCATCCAGGGAATTCAAACCAAAATGTTGTAAAAAAGCAGCCGTTGTACCATATAGAATCGGCCGGCCTGGGCCTTCTGCCCGACCGACTTCCTGAATCAAACCTTTGCTCAGAAGGCTCTTCATGACCCCGTCGCTGTTCACGCCGCGGATGGCATCGATTCCCGGACGAGTCACCGGCTGCCGGTATGCAATGATCGCCAGGGCTTCAAGCGCAGCCCGGCTCAAATGCTGGCTGGCTTCCAGCCCTAAAAACCTTTCAATCAGCTCCCCGGCGACCGGATGGGTGGTGATTTGGACGCGGCTTTCATGCCGTTGCAGCGCCAGCCCTCGATTGGCATACAGAGTTTCAAGCGCATCCAGGCCGGCTTCTATTTCCGCCAGCGGGCATTGCAGGGCTTCTGCCAGCTGTTGAAGGCTTACCGGCGCGGAGGCAACAAACAAAAGCGCTTCAATGCGCGCTTCAAGAGATAAGACGGATGCGGTTTCAGAGGGGTCAGTCATGCTATAATAGAAAAGTTATCCAAGAATATGCTGATTATACCTGATACTTTCCAATTGTCAGACCTTTCTATGCCGCTTCGAGCCCCCAATCCCATCCTTCGCCGGCCAGGGTCGTTACCACCAGGGGTCCACCTGGTTTTTCTCATATTTGGCCTGCTCCTGGCAGGCTGCGTGCCGCAGACCTCTGCAACCCCAGCATCCATCTCCGTGCAACTTGCAGCCGATGGAGAAACGAAGCAATTACAGCTTCCGCCTGGCTCGTCGGTTCAATACGCGCTCGATACTGCAAAGCTGACCCTGGGCGAATTGGATCGAGTCGATCCGCCCGTTTTTTCGATTCTGGCGAATGGCGCGCTGGTTCAAGTTACACGGGTGACAGAAGAATTTGAAGTTCAGGAAACCACGATTGCCTTCGAGCGCCAGACTGTGCGCAACGAATCGCTTCCGGAAGGCCAGACGGTGCTGATCCAGGCGGGCAATAACGGCACCCAGCAAACAACTTACCGCATCCTCTACGAGGATGGGCGTGAAGTTTCCAAGACGGTGTTCAAAGTGGACACGCTGGTGGAAGCCCAACCCGAGATCCTGATGGTGGGCGTTCAAACTCCTTTCAGCCCCGCCACCATCCCGGGCCGCCTGGCTTACCTGACCGGTGGAAATGCCTGGGTGATGGAAGAAACCACCGGGAATCGCCGCCCCCTGGTGACGACTGGTGATTTGGATGGCCGCATTTTCCGTCTATCCAGCGATGGAACCTGGCTGCTATTCTCCCGCAAAGCTGCGCCGACCTCGACCGATATCAATACTCTCTGGTTGGTCAGGCTGGATCAGGAAGACCCGCGCCCTGTGAATCTAAAAATCAGCAATGCAATCCACTTCGCAGACTGGATGCCCGGATCCAACTCCACCATCCTGTACTCCACGGTCGAACCGCGCAGCGCAGCGCCAGGCTGGCAGGCCAACAACGACCTCCGCCTGGTCACTATCGGCGCTGGCGGAACCATTTTGCGAACGGAAGAAATCCTGGAAGCAAGCTCGGGCGGCATCTATGGTTGGTGGGGAACGACTTATCGCTGGTCGCCGGACGGAAAGGCACTCGCCTACGCC
>CALMIB010000015.1 GCA_937863945.1 uncultured Longilinea sp. | reverse complement strand
GGCAATCACTGCACAGGAAATAAAACGGAAACGCTGACCGCCCTCGATTGGATTAAATTCAAAAGTCTGGCTCTCATCGGGTAATATGGATTCAATTTCCGTCACGTTCATCATTTTCAACCACGGAAGCCTGGCTTCCGGCTGAAGAGACGAAATGTATTCCATCCAGCGATCGTACCGCGCTGGCCGAAGGGGATCAAAATTATTCGCGGAAGATTTTCCATCCAGGATGTTCAGATTGGGAAGTTGCGCGGCACGCATGGCAATCCAATTTTCCACCGGGCGGTAATCCTCAAAACGCAAAAAACGGTCGAACTTCAATCGTCGTTCCGTTTCCTCATCCACAAACAGGCGGCCGGCGGATTCAACCTGTATAGGCTCGCCCGGCAAGGCCGTGGTGACAAAAAAACTGGCAGCGGTTGCCGGGTTCTGCCCCCAACCGGCAATCAACAGGTCAAAACCGACCAGGATGGCAACCGCCCAGGTCCATTTTTCATGCGTCCGCACCTCGGTATCAGCGGGTTGCCGTTGAAGCAAACCGACGAAAAAAAGCGCCAGAAGACACCAACCGAATACCGAATAAATAAAACTGATTTTGATTCCGGGCACAATCAAAATGGCCGCACCCGCGCCAATTGCAACCGCCGCCAGGATGACTGGCACTCTCCGCAACCTGCGCATGGCCTTGCCTGTGGGGCGTTTCCATTTTTCAAGTCCAACCGCGCACAGAACGGACAACGAAAAAACTGGCCACAGCATATACCGGGCCGGTGCCTGAAACATGTCAAAAGTTGGGACGTTCCGGTACAGGAAAGGGAAGATCGGGGTATTCTTTCCCAATGCCAGCAGGATGCCGGCCAGCGCAGCCAACCACAGGAAGCGAACTTTGGCCGTCAGATCCCGCTGGAGATGATCCGCTGATTTTCCTGATCGGATCCATTTCAACGACGTCAACGCCATAAAGAACGGCAGCAACCCAATATAAACCGCGTCCTCCCAGTAAGAGGCATACCCCCAATAATCCCCGTAGGCCGGATTTCCAAAGAAACTGGGCGCCAAAAAAGTCAATAACCGCCACGGCCAAAACGAATAGGTCATGGCAAAATCAAAATCCACGGCGGCGGCGCGTTGCGATTGCATTAACAACTCAAAAGTGGGAATCAATTGCACCGCCGCCAGCGCGGCTCCGGCCAGCACGCCCACCAGGGCGTACCCCGCAGTCGCTGCCATCCGAGTCCACCTGCCCGCGGAGTACCCCGCCACCAGGGTCCACCCGCCGGCAAAAATCAGGCTGTACCAGGTCAGTTGAGCATGCCCGCTGAGCAGCTGCATGCCGACGCACAACCCCAACCATCCCACCGCCTGCCAGCGTTTGGCCGGAAGTCCAGCGGCAGAAAGCCGATCGACGCAAACCAGAATCCACGGCAGCCAGGCAGCGCTCCACACCATGCTGAAAAAGCCCGCCCGCGCCACGAGGTATGCCGAAAGCGAAAAAGCCAGCCCGGCAACCACCTGGGGTAGCTCGCCCAATCCCAGGCGTCGGACGAGACGTGCTGTACCAAAACCAGCCCAAACCAAATGGGCAACCAGAAGCAATGTGTGCCCCCAGGCCAGCCAGGCGGATCCACCCAGCAGTTGCAGCGCGTAAAGCGGCCACCCTGGTGGATAGAAAAAGGCCAGTTGATAGTTGGCCAGCAGAGGCGCGCCCATGCCATTCAGCGGATTCCAAAAAGGCAGGATGCCATCCTGGATCTGCTCCCAGGCCAGGATTCGCCATGGAATGAACTGAAGCGAAGGTGTTCCCCAGACGAGCGCCTGCCCGCGGAAAATTGCCGGCGAAAACAACAGCAAAGGGAAAACCCAGAGCAAATGCAGTAATGATGATGGCCGGAGAGTCTTAATTTTCATGGCTGCGGAGAAAAATCGACCTGAAAGATACTGTACCCATCCTGAGCGTACAACATTCGCAAGAACGGGCTTTCAGCCGGATTCCATCCTCCCGGCACCTGTTCATCGGGACCGAAAAAGATGTAGTCCACGCTCTGCCGGCTAAGAAACTCGATTTTACCGGTATTATCGTCAGGCGTGGCAAAAAACGCATCCACCTGCGGTTTCAGCACAGCCAGGTCAACGCTTTCCGGCCCGTGCCCAATGACTACGCGCATTGGCGACCACGCCGGCAGCGAGTTGCCTGTTTTATAAGAAGCCAGGACGGTTGAAAACGCCGGTATGTGATCAGCCAGGTATGCATACGCATTTGCCTCGGCCCTTGGAATAAATAACGGCGCTGCTTGCGATGAAACCGTCCACAGTGAACCCACGTAAAAAATGAGAGTGGTTAGCATGCCAGAAGCGATCACGGCCAGGGCCGGTTTTTGCCAGCGCCGCCGCAAAGCTTTAACACCGGTCAGCCCCAGGATGATCCACGCCACCCACACGCCCTCGGGCAGCCGTCGCTGCAGGGGATACGGGAAATACGCCAGCGCTGGAAAAATGAATACCCAGCCAATCAGCACGGAAAACTGCCATTGATCGGTTTTCCAGGCACGCACAGCACCAATCACCGCAAACGGCAGGATCGGTCCGTACGCCAGCAGGTAATCGCCCGGCGGAGGGGAAAGGATCAAATTCTGCTGTGACCATCCCTCCAGGAATGGATCCAGCGAAAAAGCCAGGAAATTATAGAGTACCATCGGAGAGGATACCATCACCATCCCTGCGGCGACCTTGATTCGGCCGCGCCAGGCGGTCAGGGCATTCGCGAACCAGGTCTTATCAGAACGGCGCGACCAGATTTGCACAAACCATAGCACGATGGAAGTTCCCAGTACAGCCCAGCCGCTCCCGATTGTCAAAGGTTGCATGAATCCCAGCAACAACCACAGCAACCCGGCTTTCGCCCCTTGCAGAAATGGTTTGTCCTGGAAAGGCGCAAGGAAAGCCGCAAGCCCCCACAACAACAGCGCGCGCGCCACCGCAAGGTGCGGCAAACTAAACACGCCCAGGAAACCGAACGATTCGGGTGAATAAAACTCCAGCGGCAATTGTTCGTATCCGCCAGTTTTGAGGCCAAAAATAGCCAACCACCCCAACCCTCCACCGAAGGTTGCCAGCACAGTGCCCCACTTTTGAAGCCGCTGGTCCTCCAGGAAAATTCGGCAGAAATCAAACGTGGAAAAGACAAACAGAAAGCATCCGAGGATTCGAAACAGGTGAAACAAGGCCACCAGTTGCGCGTGTACCGCCTCTCCCCCGGCCAGCTTTCCCAGGAGTAGGTACGGAAGAAAAGCCAGGAACCCCTTTTGGTCACCCGCCGTGTACGGTGTGCGGAACAACCAATCACCGGCTGTGCCGGATAGCATCTTCGCGATGTAAGAATTGCCATCCTCCACACCGATCACAAACCCGGAATACGCCAGTTGTGTGCCAGCGTTTAAGTAACCCAATACGTACGGCAACGTGGTAGCCACAGCCACAAAAATCGCAAAGCCCCATAACCAACGGCGTGAATTATCCCGGTTAATCACCACGCATCACCCTCCTGCTCCCGATGACCGCCAGAATGCAGATTAATATCCAGCTGGCGAGTGAAATACCCCAACCGATATACACCAGGGTCGGGCGAAATGAAAAAACCACGCTGTGTACGCCTGTGGAAAGCTGCACAGCCCGCAGAACGCGCTGATAGGCCTGGATGGGTTGCGCAGCCCCGTCCAGGGTGGCGCGCCAACCCGGATACATCGTATCCGCCAGCACCAACATCCCGGGCCCTTCGGCCTGCAAAACGACCTGATTGGCGGAATATTCCAGCACAACCGCCTTCCCTATCTCTCTCTGGCTGCCTTCCACCCAGGCACGCTCGCGGAATGCAAGGTTTTCATAGACAGAAACAGAATCGACGGTCCGCACAAATTCCAACTGA
>CALMIB010000014.1 GCA_937863945.1 uncultured Longilinea sp. | reverse complement strand
CTGGGCGCGCTGCTCCCAGTCGTCTGCTTCGCCGTACAGACCGATCACCCTGGCGATGCGGCCCAGGCATTCCATTTGCATTACCAGGTAGGTGTTTAAGTCCGGCGCGGTGACTGGCATGCCGCCATCCCAGGTTGGGTTGTCATCCAGGCCGGAGGAAAATGGGTGAAGGTACTCGCACAGCCCGTCTCCGTCGGTATCGCATTTTTCGAGCCACCAGTTATTCCAGCGCACCACCGGATCGTACATCTCCTCGAGGAATTCACGGTCGCCATCGGTCTGATACAATTTCCACAGTACCCAACCCAACAAAGGCGGCTTGGTGACATCCGCATCCACCGGGAAGGTGAGGTGTGTGATGTCGCCTTCATCGTGGATGGCGTCCGGGATCATGCCATCGGCACGCTGGTGATCGGTCATCACGCGGATCTGATCCTGGGCCAGCTTGCGGTCGATATGGCGGTATGCCAGCGCATGGAAGAATGCATCCCATTGCCAGACGCCAACGTAATGGATTTTGGAGGGAATCATCGCTTCTCGGGTGATGAAGTACCGGGAAGAGATCAATCCGGCGCGCATCACCCACCAGGCGTAAAGATATTGCCGCCGGAACGGTAAGGCAACCTGCGGGGTGGCGGAAAACCATGTTTCCCACCGGCGGGCGGATTCTTCAAACGCGGCTTCGACATCGGGGATGTAGCGGTTAAAGCCCAGCCGGGGAGTGAGGTTAATCAACAAGCCGCTGTGCATGCCAGGCGTAAAGGTCATGCTTACTTCCAGCAGGTCCGGTTCAACCAATTGAATCAGGTTGGTTTTCAGGGCTCGATGGGTGGTGTAAGCCAGGTTGCGGCGAATATCGCCCGTTTTGCGGAGTACACCGCCATGCCGGTCGGTGACGCCCTGATCGACGTGCATGCGGAACTTGATTCCGCAGGCGCTTTCGGGAAGCGCAAAGAGCAGCGTTTCGGTATCTGTGAAGGTCACGGTAAACTCGCCCAGTTGCGTGTAAAAATTCAGCCGGTGCGGGAAGGATTCCAGCATGGCCTGCAATTCGTTTCCATCAGCATCGGTGAAACACAGACCTTCAACGATCGGAGGGCGCAGGCGGTAACCGGACAGGCGCGGATCGATCTTGATCCAGCGTTCCACCAGCCGGATCATCAGCCCGCGGCTGTTTTTCATCACCAACATGCGCGATCCGCGTTCGGTGAAGGGAATATGTTCCAGATCAATGCGATTTCTGAGCAGGTCCAGGTTCTCGTAGAGGCGCATGGCTTTCTCAATTTTCCATTTGGATGCGGCTCGATGGCTTTACAGGGTCAAGGCGCAGGTGGCCATTTGACGACCACCGGGTGGGCATTCTGGGGCAGGTGATCGTAAACCTCGTCAGGCGGGAGATGGTTGGCCTGGCAGTACAGGGTAGCCAGCGTCAGCGCATGTGAAACCACCAGCACACTGCCGCCTGGGTATAAACGGGCAATGTCATCTGCGGCTTGGGCAACGCGGGCAGCCACCTCGGCTGCCGATTCGCCTTTCGGCGGGCGAAACTGGTAGGGGTTTTCGCGCCGCTCGCGCATTTCATCGGGAAAACGGACCACCAGATCGTGATAGATCTCGCCTTCCCACAGGCCCTGGTGAATTTCACGCAAGCGTTCATCCAATTG
>CALMIB010000013.1 GCA_937863945.1 uncultured Longilinea sp. | reverse complement strand
GCCCGTGTTGATCTCGGAGGCCAGGTCGATGAAGCGCGCGTTGTAATTGACCGATTTCAGTTTCCAGGACAGGTACAGCGGGTCGATGGGGATGCAATGCCCGCCCAGGCCGGGGCCGGGGGTAAATTTCATAAAGCCAAATGGTTTGGTGGCAGCCGCGTCGATCACTTCCCACACGTCCACGCCCAGGCGGTCGCACATGATGGCCAGCTCGTTGACCAGGCCGATGTTAATCATGCGGAAGGTGTTTTCCAGCAGCTTGGTCATTTCGGCCACTTCGGTGGTCGAAACCGGCACCACTTTGTCCAACGCCTGGCTGTACCAGGCGCTGGCCACCTGTGAGCAGGCTTCGGTCATGCCGCCAACCACCTTGGGAGTGTTCTTGGTGGTCCAATCGGTGCGGCCCGGGTCAACCCGTTCGGGCGAGAAAGCCACAAAGATGTCTTCGCCGATGGTCAAACCGCTGGTTTCGGTCATCTTGGGCAGCACCAGTTCGCGGGTCGTGCCGGGGTAGGTGCTGCTTTCCAGTACCACCACCATGCCGGGGTGCACATGCGGCGACAGCCCTTCGGCCGCGCTGATGATGAACGACAGGTCCGGGTCGCCGGTTTTGCGCAGCGGCGTGGGCACGCAGATTGAAACCGCGTCGGCCTGTGCCAGAACCGCATAATCGGTGGTGGCCTTCAACTTGCCGGCCTTCACCAGGCGCGCCACCTGCTCGTCAGACACGTCCAGGATGTAGCTTTCGCCCCGGTTGATCTTGTCCATTTTCCAGCCGATGGGATCCACGCCGGTGACTTCAAATCCGGCTTCGGCAAAAACAACCGCCAACGGCAGGCCGACGTAGCCCATGCCGATGATGCCAATTTTGGCGGTGCGGTTGTTTAATTTTTCAATCAATTGCTCACGGATGTTGGACGACATAAATTAATTTGCTCCTTGTAGCGCTGCGCAGCAGTGAGATTCTCGTTTTATTAGAAGAGGGATAATTGCACCGGCGTGGAATCGTCGTCGCCGTCATCCGGCTGCGGCGAGGGCGGCGCTTCGGGCGCGGGGGCAGGTGCGCCAAACAGATCGAGCAGCGATTGCTGCGCCGGCTCTGGCGCGGGCGCGGCGGCCGGCTCGGCTGCGGAGGGTTTGCCGGAGGTGCGCACCTGCTGGACCTTCTTGGCCTGCTGGATGAATTCAGGCAGGTGCGAAAAATCGGCCAGCACCGTCTCCTTCAAAGACGGCTGGTGCAGCGCAGCGGCCGGGTGGTACATGGCCACCACCAGCCGGCCGTTTACCCAGGTGGCTTTGCCGTGCGCGCTGCTGATCTTGGCATTGGGCAGGAAGTGCGCCATCGAATAGCGTCCCAGGGTGACGATCACGGTCGGGTTCAGGGCCTCGATCTGGCGCTCCAGGTAGCCGCGGCAGGCGCTCAGTTCATCCGGCAGCGGATCACGGTTGCCCGGCGGCCGGCATTTCACCACGTTGGTGATGAATACCTCCGCGCGGGTCACACCGGCGCTGGCCAGCAATTCATCCAGGAATTTGCCGGCCTGCCCGACAAACGGGCGACCCTGCTCGTTTTCATAAAACCCGGGCCCTTCGCCGATAAACATCAACTCCACCTGGGCAGGGCCTTCGCCTGGAACGGCGTTCTTGCGCGAGAGGTGCAAATTGCACTTCTGGCAAACTGCCACCTGACCGGCAACTTCATTAATCACTTCCGCTGAATCCATGCTCCGGCCTCCCACGTTATGAAATCGTTTCGCCGGCATGCAGCAGCGCGCTCAACGCCTGCGGATCCAGCGGCCTGAGACTCATGAGGATGGCATCCTCACCGTTGTCAACGTAATAATGGGGGCGCATGCCATCCACCACAAAACCAAAGCGCCGGTAGAGAGCCTGCGCACCCAGGTTGCTTTGCCGGACCTCCAAATACGCCAGGTCGGCGCCTTCTTTTTCCGCCGCCAGCAGCCCGTGCGCCAGCAGTCTTTGCCCCAGGCCGCGCCGCCGGTAATCGGGATGCACAGCCAGCGTGGCCACGTGCGCCTCATCGAGGACCAACCAGATGACCAGCATGGCCGCGATGCGCGCCGGCGACTCCGATGAATCCTCCACCACCCACGGGCGTGAATTCCTGTTTTCCTGAACCTCATAGCGGTAGGAGCGCTCCGGCCAGGGCAAACTGAAAGAAAGCCGGTCCAGCGCGTAAACCGGACCCACGTCGGCAAGCGTCATCGGGCGAAGGATCAATCCGCCCGTGCTCAAGCCGGGATCTCCTCTGCCACGTGCAAATAAATTGGCGCCAGCGAGACCACATCGTCCACCTTGCCGGCCTGCCAGCGTTTCCAGCCCAGCTCGGCCAGAAAACCCGGCCGGCGCAGCGAATTGGCCGGCGAGATCAACAGCGCGGTCTTCTTTTTACGTCCAAACACCTGGCGCTCGGCAGCGGTCAATTCGCCGCACACCAGGGTGGGTTTTTCAATTTGCTCCACCAGCTCTTCGGCGTTCGTCACAAACACGCCGCCTTTCGACTGCCACTGCCCGCGTGCGGCCTGGTACCAGCCCGCCGCCAGCCGTCCGCGGCCGGCCTGCAGGATGCACACCAGCGGCAATTCACGCACCGCCTGGGCCGCCGCCAAAATATCCAGCGTGGGCACGCCCACCACCGGGATGCGCTGCGCCAGCGCCATGCCTTTCACCACCGCCAGCCCGATCCGCAGCGCGGTAAACGAGCCCGGCCCCAGCGCCACGGCAGCCGCCTTAAGGTCCTCGGCGCGGACGCCGCAGCGTTGCAGCAAATCGGCGATGGCCGGCGCCAGCTCGACGGTGTGGTGGCTGCGCGACTGCCAGACCACCTCGCCCAGCACGTCGGCGCCGTCATAGAGCGCCAACCCAATCCATTGGGTGGAAGTATCAACCGCCAGCAGCATCTTAGCCTCCGTACACCCGCCGGCGGAATTCGGTCACCAGCGATTCGTAACGCCCACCGCGCGGAAGGAAAACCATTCCACGCTGCTCTTCCGCCATCCAGCGCAACTCCACCCACAGGCAGTCCTGCGGCAGCGCGCCGCGGATGCGCTCCGGCCATTCCACGATCAGCGCGCCGGTTTCCAGCATCTGGTCGATGTCCAGGTCTTCCGCTTCCATCAGGGATTCCAGGCGGTAGGCATCCAGGTGATTCAGCGCGCGGCCGTCCGGGCGGCGGTACAGGTTGCACAGCACGAACGTGGGGCTTGAAACCTGGTCCAGCGAACCCCATCCCTGCGCAATTCCCTGCACCAGGGTGGTTTTCCCCGCGCCCAGGTCGCCCGACAGGCACACCAGGTCGCCCGGCTGCAGCAGCGCGCCCAGGCGCATCCCCACCCGGCGGGTTTGGTCGGGACTGCGGCTGAAAAATTCAAGCGTGGTGGGATCGAGAATTGGCATGGGAAAAATTATACCCCCAAACCCTATGCGATTATTTCGTTAATCCGACCTGTTCCGCCAGCAGGCGGGCAATCTGGCGGGTAGCCTGCGGGCGTGCCAGGCGGCTGGAAGCCGCGGCGACCCGCTCGCGGGCCGCCGGGTGGGCCAGCCAGTCCGAAAGCGTGCTGACCACCCGGGCGGGTTCAGGCGCCCACACCCCCGCGCCCTCATCGACCACGTAGCTCACGTTGCCGTCTTCCTGGCCGGGCAAGCGGCTGTAGAGGATGATGGGCAGCCCGGCGATAAATGCCTCGCTGATCGTTCCCGGCCCGGCTTTGGTGACGATCACATCCGCGGCGCGCATCATCTCCGGCATCTCGCGCACAAAACCGTACAGGCTGTGTGGCAGCCGCAGGTTGTGCGCTTTCAGGTCTGCGAGCAGTTTCTGGTTGCGGCCGCACACCACTGCCAGGTGCACGGGCAACCCGGCCGCGTCAATCGCCTTGACCGCTTGCCCCAGCGGACCCATTCCATCACCGCCGCCCACCAGCAGCACCACCGGTACGGTGATCCACAACATCGAAATG
>CALMIB010000012.1 GCA_937863945.1 uncultured Longilinea sp. | reverse complement strand
AAAGGCCGTTCTCAATCTTTTTTGAATTACCGTCGGGGGAAGAGTTTGGCAAGCACCCATTTTGATTCATCCAGCCGCGGGCCGGTTTTCGTGATCATCCCAGCTTACAACGCCGAAGCGCGCCTCGAAAAGGTCGCCGCGGGCGTTTTGCCGCTGGTTGATGGGCTGGTGATTGTCGATGATTGCAGCCATGATGCCACGGCCGCCGCCGCCGAACGCCTGGCCGCGGCCGACCCGCGCGTGCACGTGGCGCGGCACGCCGCCAACCAGGGCGTGGGCGGGGCGATGCTTACGGGCTACCGGCTGGCACGCGAGCTGGGCGCCGGCGTGGTGGTCAAAATGGACAGCGATGACCAGATGGACCCGGCCCACCTGCCCGCGCTGATCCGACCCATCCTCAGCCGCCAGGCCGACTACGCCAAGGGCAACCGCTTTTTGCACGACCACGAATTGCAGCGCATGCCGCCCATCCGGCGACTGGGCAACATGGGCCTGTCGTTTCTCACCAAGCTGGCCTCCGGCTACTGGAACATCTTCGATCCCACCAACGGCTACACCGCCATCTCTGCCGGCGTCATCCCGCTGCTCGACCCGGCGCGCATCGACCGGCGCTTCTTCTTCGAAACCAGCCTGCTGCTCGAACTGGGCCGCCTGCGCGCGGTGGTGCAGGACGTGAGCATTCCGGCGCGCTACCAGGATGAGCAAAGCGCGCTGTCGGAATGGAAGACGCTGGTTGAGTTTCCGCCCAAGTTGCTGCGCGGCTTCTTCCGGCGCGTGGTTTACCAGTATTTCCTGCGCGATTTCACCGCGGTCAGCCTGTTCCTTGTGGCCGGGCTGGCCGGCGTGCTGTTTGGGCTGGCCTGGGGCATCGTCAAATGGGTGCAGGGCAGCCTGGCCGGTGTGCCCGCCACCACCGGCACGGTGATGATCGCCGTGCTGCCGCTTATCCTGGGCATGCAATTGCTGCTGCAGGCCGCCGTGCTGGATATTCAGAACGTGCCCAAAGACGTGATCGGGGAATGAGCACATGACGGCCCGGATCGCGGTGCTGATTGTTGCCTGGAACGGCAAACAAGACCTTAGATTGTGTTTGAGCAGCCTGCAAACCACCCTGCGGGATTCGCCGCCGTACGATCTCTGCGTGGTCGATAATGCCTCGAGCGATGGCACCGCCGATTGGCTGTCGGCGCAGCATCCAGCGGTGCAGTTGATCCGTTCCGAGACCAACCTGGGCTTTGCCGGCGGCAACAACCTGGGGCTGAAGGCCCTGCTCGGGCAGGATTATGAGTACATCCTGCTGCTCAACCAGGATACGGTCGCCGGGAACGACTTCCTGGCGCCGCTGGCGGCCTGCCTGGACGCGCACCCTGAAATCGGTATGGCGCAGCCGCTCATTTTGCAGTTCCAGCATCCCAATCTGATCAACACGGACGGCAACCCGATCCATTTCCTCGGCTTTGGTTACGCGGGCCATTACAACCTGCCGCTCGAGGTGGTCGAACCGGGCTACAGTGACCGCGAGTGCATCCCCATCCCGGCTGCCTCAGGCGCGGCGGTGCTCATCCGGTCGGAACTGCTGAACAGTATCGGCCTGTTTGACGATTTCTTCTTCTCCTACAACGAAGACCTGGACCTGTGCTGGCGGGCTCGACTGGCTGGCGCCGGCCTGGCGATGTGCCCGCGGGCGCGGGTTTATCATAACTACGATTACCAGCGCCCCACCGGGCAGAAGACCAGCCTGATCGAACGGAACCGGCTGGCCGCGCTGTGTAAGAACTACCGCCTGGGAACGCTGCTGCTGCTGTCGCCGGTGCTGCTGCTGTTTGAGTTTTACATGCTGCTCTATGCCGCCCGGCACGGTTGGTTGGGGCTGAAGCTGCGCGGCTACCGCGAACTGGCCGCCCAAAAGCCCTCGCTGCTGCAAAAACGCCGCCAGGTGCAGGCCTTGCGCAGGGTGTCCGACCGGCAGATCGTGCAGTGGTTTACGGCTGAGTTGAAATTTGAACGGGTTAGCGGGCCGCTGGTTATTGTTGGAAATAGAATCCTGTCTGTATATTGGTTGATTTTCCAAAAAATCATCCTTTGGTGAACGAATAAGGAAAACATTGTGAATTCGATATCCCATTTCAAGGATCAAGAGTTAAAAATAGGGGGCTGGCTTTATTTCTTTTTCTTTATTCTTTTTCTTATAGGCCTACTTGCGCGTCTTTTGTTGGCTGCTCGCTAT
>CALMIB010000011.1 GCA_937863945.1 uncultured Longilinea sp. | reverse complement strand
TCCGATGAAGTGCGCCAGAATACCGAACAGCAGAAGGTGATCGAGATGGCCTGGTACAAATCCAACTGCGCGGGCTATCCGGCCATTCCTTGAGGATTAACAAGTGGAAGACTGTATTTTTTGCCAGATCGCCACAGGAGAACGCCAGGCCGTCGTATTGTACCGGGACGAGCTGGTGACCGCGTTTGAGGATCTGCACCCGATCGCGCCGGTACATTTCCTGGTGGTGCCCAACCGGCACATCCGCTCGGTCAATGAAGTGACCGGCGCGGACGAGGATGCCCTGGGCCGGCTGGTGAGCGTGGCGCGCCGCCTGGCGCACGAGAAGGGCGTGCAGGCCAGCGGTTACCGCCTGGTGATCAATACCGGCCCGGACGCGGGGCAATCGGTTTTTCACCTGCATGTGCACGTCATTGGGGGGAGGAAAATGCCGTTCCGGTTTGAAGATGGCGCGCAAATGCGCTAAACGGGCAAGATTCTTGCAATCTGTATTGTGTTAATTCGCTTCGCGCGGAATTTCCTCGAGGGATTGGGATTTATGAAGGCTAAAAATGGGTGGGTCTTGCTCATCGTGCTGGCGGCGCTGTTGGCTGGCTGCGTGCGCCCGGGACCAACCGCGGAGCCGTGGATGCTGCCGCCGGTGCAATCGGGCCAATCGGTGCAGCAGCCCACGCCGTTTCAGCCGGTGCTGACCTTTTTGCCGCCGACCCGCGCGCCGGGCACACCGATCCAATCGCCCACGCCCGATCCGCCGCGCACGCTGCCGACGCTGCGCCCGAACGAGGAGCTGTACATCGTGCAGCCTTCCGACACGCTGGGGATCATCGCGCAACGTTTTGGCGTGGACATCAACACGCTGAGCGAGGTCAACAAAATTGAGAATCCCAACCTGCTCAACGTCGGGCAAAGCCTGATCATTCCTGCGCCCGATCCGCAGGCGGCCGGTTCAGCGTTCAAGATTTTGCCAGATTCGGAGCTGGTGTACGGCCCGGCCAGCGCGTTATTTGATGTGGATGTATTCATCCAGACCCAGGGCGGCTACCTGGCGAATTACGAGGAAAAAGTCGATGACCTGCCCACCCGCGGGGCCGACATCGTCAAGCGCATCGCCTACGAGTATTCCGTCAATCCGCGGTTGCTGCTGGCGGTGCTGGAATATCAAAGCGGCTGGGTGACCAGCGCGAACATCGACCCGAACGCGGACGATTTTCCAATGGGCTATGCCGATGGCAACCGGGCCGGGTTATACCGGCAGTTGGCCTGGGCGGCGAACAGCCTGAATTACGGGTATTACCTGTGGCGCGTCAATGGGCTGGCCAGCGTGGTGCTGCCCGACGGCAGCGTGGTGCCGTTGGACGCGACCATCAACGCCGGCACGGCCGGGATTCAGTACTTCATGTCGCGGTTTTACAATCGGGCCGCATGGGATGCTGCGGTGGGCGAGAACGGCCTGTACGGCGTGTACACTCGCTTCTTTGGCTATCCGTACGACCTGGCGGTGGAACCGCTGTTCCCGGTTGGGTTGAGCCAGCCGGCCATGCAACTTCCGCTCGAACCCGGGCAGGTATGGTCGTTCACCGGCGGGCCGCACGGCGGCTGGGGTGACGGGGCTGCCTGGGCGGCGATCGATTTTGCCCCGCCCGGCGAAGGCTTGGGCTGCGTGCAGAGCGATGCCTGGGTCACCGCGGTAGCCGACGGCCTGATCGTCCGGTCGGGCAACGGCGCGGTGATCCTGGACCTGGACGGCGACGGGCTGGAGCAGACCGGTTGGACGGTGCTATATCTGCACATCGAAACCCGCGACCGCGTGCCGGCCGGAACGCTGGTCAAAGCCGGCGACCGCATTGGGCATCCCTCCTGCGAGGGCGGCTATTCCAACGGCACGCACGTGCACATAGCCAGACGGTATAATGGAGAATGGGTACCCGCCGACGGCGGGCTGCCTTTCAACCTGGAAGGTTGGATTTCACAGGGAACGGGGATTGAATATAACGGGATGTTGATCCGGAATGGACAGGTCGTGGAAGCCTGGGATCGGCGGGTGGATGCAAACCAGATCTCGCGCTAGACGGATGGCGATCAGCGCCGCGCTGCTGGTCTGGTTGCTGGCGACGCTGGCCTGCTCGCGGCAGTACGCCAGTACGCTTGATTTGACTGCCACGGTTCAGGCGGTGCGGGGCGGGGTCGGCGGTTACACCGAGCCCACCATTCTGACGCCCACTGATGGGATCGTCGAAAAGACGGGCGTGCCCACCCGCCCCAGCCCCACCCAGCCGACGCTCACGCCGACCATTTCAGCCACGCCCGCGCCGCCGATCCTTTACACCAGCCAGTCTGCCGATACGCTGACCGCGCTGGCGGCCCGCTTTGGCGTGATGGCTTCTGAGATCACCTCCGATCACGAA
>CALMIB010000010.1 GCA_937863945.1 uncultured Longilinea sp. | reverse complement strand
CGCTGCTGCGTGGGTTGAAAGCCTACACCAGCAACCTCACCGCGGTGGTTTCGGGGGCCGACGACGGTGGTTCCTCTGGCGAACTGCGCAAGGAACTGGGCATTTTGCCGCCCGGCGATATCCGCAATTGCCTGACGGCGCTCTCGGAAGATGAAGCGCTGCTTTCACAGGTTTTTCAATACCGCTTTGCCAATGCCGGCAATTTGTCGGGACATTCGCTGGGCAACCTGTTCATCTCCGGGCTGACCGATATCATGGGCAGCTTTGAAGATGCTGTGGCCGAATCGGGGCGCGTTCTGGCGGTTCAGGGGCGCGTTCTGCCGGCCACGCTGCACGACGTGCGCCTGGTAGCCGACGTGAGCCTGCCGGCGGCGGATGTGGATGTGCATGTCAAGGGTGAAAGCTCGATCTCCAAGGCGGCCGGGCATGTGAGGCGGCTGTGGCTGGAGCCAAGCAACCCATTGGCCTTTCCACCGGCCATTCAAGCGATACTTTCCGCGGATCTCATCATCATTGGCCCGGGCAGCCTGTACACCAGCCTGCTGCCCAATTTGCTGGTGCCCGACCTGGCAGCGGCGATCCGCTCCAGCCGCGCATTGAAATTCTACGTGTGCAATGTGGCCACCCAGGCCGGTGAAACCGATGGGTTCACCTGCGGCGCGCACGTGCACACGCTCGAAAAGCATGTCGACGGCCCGATTTTTGACCTGGTGATCTGCAATAACCGCTTTGAGGGCAGCTTGCCGGCTCCGCTGGAGTGGGTGCGCCTGGAACCTGAACTAAAGGAGCAGTATTCGGTTTACCAGACGGATTTGCTGGATGTTGAAAATCCCTGGCGGCATGATTCGCTCAAGCTGGCCCGCACGGTCATCGATTTGTTGAATGAAAGGACCGGACCGCTGCTTGGACGCGAAGAAAGTTTGTGAAAATACACACTAATTGTTGTTACACCCATGAGCAGATCATGGTAAAATTCGTTAGTCTTCACATTTGGAGGTGATTCCATGACAATTCAAGTAGGTATCAATGGTTTCGGCCGCATCGGCCGGCAGGTATTAAAGGCCATTATGCAGCGCTACCCGGGCGAGCTGGAAGTGGTTGCGATCAATGACCTGTTCGATACAAAAACCAATGCGCATTTGTTCAAATACGACTCGAACTACGGGATTTTTCCCGGCACGGTCGACGTTGAAGAAAATGACCTGGTGATTGACGGCAAGAAGGTGCGGGTTTTTGCTGAAAAAGACCCCGGCGCGCTGCCCTGGAAGGACCTGGGCGTCGATATCGTGATTGAATCGACCGGCATTTTCACCGATGCCATCGGCGACCCCGCCAAGGGCAAAGCCGGCGCGAACGTGCACATCCAGAAAGGCGGCGCCAAGAAGGTGATCATCAGCGCCCCGGCCAAGAACGAAGACATCACCATCGTGATGGGCGTCAACCAGGACAAGTACGATCCCGCCAAGCATCACGTCCTTTCGAACGCTTCCTGCACCACCAACTGCCTGGCCCCGGCTGCCAAGATCGTGAACGATCTGTTCAAGATCCAGTACGCCACCATGACCACCATCCACTCGTACACCAACGACCAGGTGATCCTGGATCAGGGCCATAAGAAGGAAATGCGCCGCTCCCGCGCTGCCGGCCTCAACATCATCCCCACCACCACCGGCGCCGCCAAGGCGGTTGCCCTGGTGATCCCGGAGCTGAAGGGCAAGTTCGATGGCTATTCGCTGCGCGTTCCGACTCCGACGGTTTCGGTGGTTGATTTCACGGCGACGATCGAAAAAGCCACCACCAAGGACGAATTGAACGCGGCCTTCGTGGAAGCCTCCAAGGGCGCGCTGAAGGGCATCCTGGGCGTCACCACCGGTCAGTTCGGCGATCCGTTGGTTTCGATGGACTTCAAAGGCGATCCGCGCTCTTCAATCGTTGATCTGCCCAATACCATGGTGATGGGCGGCACCTTGATCAAGGTTGTGACCTGGTACGATAACGAATGGGGTTATTCCTGCCGCACCGCCGACATGGCAGCCATGCTGGCCAAGTCGCTCTAATCAACCCGTGAGTTAACATGAACAATGGAATGCGTAATCTGAGGCAAGATCCAGATTACGCATTCTGTTTATACCGTGGAGGGAAAGATGTTCAGTAAAAAGACCGTTCGCGATGTTGACGTTAAAGGCAAGAAAGTATTCGTGCGCGTTGATTTCAACGTGCCCATCAAAGAAGGCAAAGTCGGCGATGACACCCGCATCCGCGCTGCCCTGCCCACCATCCAGTATTTGCTGGAAAACGGCGCGGCGGTGATCCTGGCTTCACACCTGGGCCGCCCCAAGGGCGGGCCGGATCCCAAATACAGCCTGAAACCGGTGGCCGATTACCTGGCCGGTCTGCTGGGCAAGCCCGTGGCTTTCGCTGAAGATTGCATTGGCCCGTCCGCCGAGGCGGCTGCCAAAGCGCTGAAGGCCGGCGAAGTGCTGGTGCTCGAGAATACCCGCTTTCACCCGGAAGAGGAGAAGAACGATCCCGAGATGGCAAAGCAGCTCGCTGCTTTGGCGGAGGTGTACGTCAATGATGCCTTTGGTTCCGCGCACCGCGCGCACGCTTCCACTGAGGGCATCGCCCGCAATTTACCTGTGGCGGTGGCGGGTTTCTTGATGGAAAAAGAGATCCAGTACCTGGGCCAGGCCGTGGCAGACCCCAAACGGCCCTTCGTCGCCATTCTGGGCGGCGCCAAAATCAGCGACAAGATCGGCGTGATCCGCAACCTGCTGGAGAAGGCTGATGCCATTCTCATTGGTGGGGGCATGGCCAATACCTTTTTCAAGGCGCAGGGCTACCCGGTGGCCGATTCGCTGGTGGAAGATGATGCGCTGGAGACCGCCAAGGAGATGCTCGGTAAAGGCGGCAACAAGCTGCGCCTGCCGTTCGACGTGGTTATCGCCAACGCGTTTGATGCCGCGGCTGAACACAAAATCGTGCAGGTGGGGCCGATCCCCGAAGGCTGGCGCATCCTGGATATTGGCCCTGAAACCGTGAAGACGTATTCCAGGGTGATTGCCGGCGCCGGCACGGTCGTCTGGAACGGACCGATGGGCGTGTTTGAATTCCCTGAATTCGCCAAGGGCACCTTTGGCATTGCGCACGCCGTGGCTGAAAGCCAGGCGATCAGCGTGATCGGCGGCGGCGAATCAGTGGCAGCCATTCAGCAATCCGGCCTGGCCGGCCAGATCACGCACATCTCCACCGGCGGCGGCGCGTCGCTGGAAATGCTCGAAGGCCTGGAACTGCCCGGCGTCGCGGCGCTCAACGACCGGTAATACATCGCTGGTTGATCGTGGGGTGCCGGTGGAACGTCTCCGCCGTCGCCCCTTTTTTGATGATCGCTGGCAGGTGCGAGGGAGGTTAAAATGATATGGCATTCTCAAGAAAACTTGACAAGTAAATAAAAAGACCCTCTTCGGTAAAA
>CALMIB010000009.1 GCA_937863945.1 uncultured Longilinea sp. | reverse complement strand
GTCGGCGTGATGACCATGCTCAAGCTGCACCACCTGGTTGAGGATAAGGTGCATGCCCGTTCCACCGGCCCGTACAGCCTGGTGACCCAACAGCCGTTGGGCGGCAAGGCGCAATTCGGTGGACAGCGCTTCGGTGAAATGGAAGTGTGGGCGCTGGAAGCCTACGGCGCAGCCTATACCCTGCAGGAAATGCTGACCGTCAAGTCGGACGATGTGGTGGGCCGCGTGGCAACGTATGAGGCCATTGTCAAGGGCGACCCCATCGAAGAGCCCAGCCTGCCGGCCGCTTTCCGCGTGCTGGTCAAGGAACTGCAAAGTCTGGGTCTGGCGGTTGAGGCCGTGATTGATAATGATGAAGTCATCCGCTTTGGCAAGGACGAAGAACGGGTTCGCCCGCCGAAGATGGATACCGGCCTGCTGGGGCTGGGTGAGGATTTTGGCGACCTCGGGTTAGGATGAAAATTCTTGACGCTCCTATACCCTGATGATATAATCGCCTTTCGTTGCCCTTACCGTTCGTAATTTCATGGACACAAGGTGAGGCCATCATTGCTGGCGATGGCCTCGCTGCTTGGGAAAACAAGGCAAAATCACGTAGCAAGTTCATTTTCGGAGGCGAAAGAAAGTGCCCACAATCAATCAGTTGATCCGCAAAGGTCGTGAGACCAAGAAGGCCAAGAGCAAGGCGCCCGCGCTGCAGTTCACGCTGAACACCGTGAAGCAACGCCGCACCATGCAGGAAGCTGGCGCGCCGCAGAAACGCGGCGTTTGCACCATTGTCCGCACCATGACTCCTAAGAAACCGAATTCGGCGCTGCGCAAGATTGCCCGCGTGCGCCTGACCAACGGTATCGAAGTCACAGCCTACATCCCCGGTGAAGGCCACCAGCTTCAGGAGCACTCGGTTGTGTTGGTTCGCGGCGGTCGTGTGAAAGACCTGCCTGGCGTTCGCTACCACATTGTTCGCGGTACCTTGGATACCACCGGCGTTGCCAAGCGTTCTCAGGCGCGCTCGAAGTACGGTTCCAAGAAAGCCAAGAAATAATTCCGTTCTTTAGTCCTTCATTGGAGAAGTTTAATGCGTCGTACTACTCCAGAAAAGCGGGTCGTCCCACTCGATTTTCGTTACAACAATATTTTTGTCCAGACCTTTGTGCATCATATTATGCGCCGCGGCAAGAAGAGCACGGCCATGCGCATGATGTACGGGGCATTGGATATCGTGCAAGAAAAAACCGGCCGTGACCCCGTGGATGTTCTCGAGCAGGCGCTCAAGAACGTCGGCCCTGTGATGGAAGTCCGCCCCCGCCGCGTCGGTGGCGCTACCTACCAGGTCCCCATGGAAGTGCCGACTGAACGGCGGATGGCCCTGGCCATGCGCTGGATCATCGACTCTGCCCGGGCCCGCACCGGAAAGTCCTTCTCGGAGAAGCTTTCTTCCGAGATCCTGGATGCTGCCAGCAATCAGGGCACTGCGGTTCGCAAGCGCGAAGAAACCCACAAAATGGCGGAAGCCAACCGGGCTTTCTCGCACTACCGCATGTAAATGGACCTGATCTGAAAGCATTATAGGTGTATGATGGCTCGTAATTATCCGCTAGAGCGGTACCGAAATATTGGCATCATAGCTCATATCGACGCTGGTAAGACCACGACGACGGAGCGTATTCTCTTCTATACCGGTAAAACCTACCGGATTGGCTCCGTTGACGACGGTACCACCGTAACGGATTGGATGGTCCAGGAACGTGAACGGGGGATCACCATTGTATCTGCGGCAGTTTCCGCTGAGTGGAAAGGCTACCAGATCAATGTGATCGATACTCCCGGGCACATCGACTTCACTGCTGAAGTGCAGCGCTCGCTGCGCGTTTTGGATGGTGGGGTGGTTGTTTTTGATGCCGTGCAGGGCGTTGAACCGCAGAGCGAAACCGTCTGGCGACAGGCGGATCGCTATGGGGTTCCGCGCATCTGTTTTGTCAACAAGATGGACCGGGTTGGCGCTTCGTACGATCGGACGATTGAATCAATCCGCTCGCGCCTGGGCGCAAACCCGCTGCCCATGCAGCTTCCCATCGGCAGCGAAGCCAACTTCCGCGGCGTGGTGGATCTGCTCACCATGCAGGCCATCTACTGGGAAGACGAACAGGGCCGCGAACCCCGCATCGCTGAAATCCCGGCTGATTTGCTCGAAGAAGCTCAGGCAAAACGCGCGGAGTTGGTCGAAAAGATCGCTGAACACGACGATGATTTGATCGTCAAGTACCTGGAAGGCGAAGAGATCAGCGTGGATGAACTCAAGGCTGCCTTGCGTAAGACGGTCATTGAGTATAAAGCCTCGCCGGTCTTCTGCGGATCCTCCCTGCGCAATAAAGGCGTTCAACCCATCCTGGACGCGGTGATCGACTACCTGCCTTCACCCCTCGACATCCCCGCAGCGCGCGGCACAAAACCCTCTGACGGCAGCGAAGTCATCTGCCCGACCGATGAGAATGAGCCCCTGGCTGCCCTGGTCTTCAAGATCGTCAGCGATCCATATGTTGGCCGCCTGGCTTACTTCCGGGTGTATTCCGGCAAGATCACTCAAGGCGAAATGGTGTACAACTCGGTCAAAGGCCGCCGCGAACGCATCGGCCGTTTGCTGCGCATGTACGCCGACCGCCGTGAAGATGTGAACGAAGTGCTGGCGGGTGATATTGGCGCTGTGCTGGGGTTGAAGGAAAGCTCCACGGGTGACACGCTTTGTTTTGAAAAATCACCGGTGGTACTGGAAAACATATCCTTCCCCGAACCGGTCATCCACGTGGCCATCGAGCCGAAGACGAGCAACGACCAGGAAAAAATGGGCGAAGCGCTTCACCGCCTGGCCGAAGAGGATCCGACCTTCCGCGTGCGCACAGATGAGGCCACCGGTCAGACGATCATCGCTGGCATGGGCGAGCTGCCCCTGGACATCCTGGGGGACCGCATGCTGCGCGAGTTCCGCGTTCAGGCGACCGTGGGCCGCC
>CALMIB010000008.1 GCA_937863945.1 uncultured Longilinea sp. | reverse complement strand
CTGGGGTGTGGACTGGGGCCGGGTCGTGGCCATCTTTTCCGAAATCTATCCGGCCTTCCCGAATTTGCGCGACGGCTCGATGATGACCGCCACCGAACGGTACCGCATTGCCGCCATCAAATATGCCGACCAGTTGATGCTCCAGGAAGAATACTGCCAGGCGAAAGATATGTACATGAATGCGCTGAACCTCTCGCCGGATCCGATGGTTCAGCCGACCGCGGATGAAGCCGGGCGGAAGTGCGACGAGGCCAATGCGCCGCCGCCGCAACCCCAGCCTGAAATCACCGTGACGCCCTCGCCGACCGGAGAGGTGCTGCCCACCGAGCCGCCTCCGCCCGAGATCACGCCGGAACCCACGCAACAGACGCCATGAGCGGTCAGATTCCCACCTGGGCGTTGACGCTGGCTTATTGGTTGCACATGCTCGCAACCGTCGCGTGGATTGGCGGGTTGTCGGCCCTGGCGCTGCTGGTCATCCCGGCAGCGCGGAAATCGCTGAATGCGGAAGCCTATCAGGCTTTCCTGGGACCGCTGCAACAGCGTTTGCAATGGTTGGGCTGGCTCAGCCTGTTGGTGTTGACGGCAACCGGCATGTTTCAGATGAGCGCGTCGCCCAACTACACGGGCATGCTGGCGATCGATAATTCCTGGGCGGTGGCGATCCTGGTGAAACACATTGCCATCGGCGGCATGGTGTTGGTGAGCGCCTATTTGACCTGGGGATTGGGCCCCGAGATGCGCCGGCTGGCGCTGCGCATGGCGCACAATGCCGGCGGGACGGAGATTGAAACGGCCCGGCTGCGCCGCAAGGAACAGGCGCTGTTCTGGATCAACGTGGGCCTTTCCATTGCCGTGCTGGGGCTGACCGCCTGGGCGCGGGCGGTGTAGGATAAAAAAACCGGCTTCGGGGCCGGTTTTTTGTTCATCACTGCTTAATTTTCAGACAGGTGTAACCACGCTACCCATCAAGTCGTGAACCATTGCGCCGGAAACCATCACGGGGACGATCTCGCCGGGTTTGGCATTGCCTTCGGCGTACACAAAGCCGTCGATTTCCGGGGCGTCGCGGTAGGAGCGTCCAACGGCTACCCCGTTGCGGATTTCTTCGACCAGGACGGGCAGGGTTTTACCTACCAACGCCTGGTTGCGCGCCAGGGAAATGCTTTCCTGCAATTGCATCACGCGCGCGGCGCGCGCCTGTTTTACATCCGCCGGGATGGGATCGCCCAGCGGTTCGCTGGTGGTGCCGGGCTCAAACGAGAATGGAAACACGCCGACGCGGTCAAATTTCACCTCGGCGATGAAGTCGAGCAGCGCCTGAAATTCTTCTTCGGTTTCACCTGGATAACCCACGATGAAGGTCGTCCGCAGCGCGAGATCGGGCATGGCGGTGCGCATTTTTTCCAGGGTGCGGTGAACCCACTCCACGTTGGCCGGGCGGCGCATGCGTTTCAACGTGTCGGGGTGAGCGTGCTGCAGGGGCATATCCAGGTAGTGCAGCACCTGGGGGTGGGTGGCCATCAACTCGATCAGCCGGTCAGTGACATAGCCCGGATAGGCGTACAGGATGCGCAGCCAGGGCAGGCGCGGCGCGGCGGCGGTGATTTGTCCGATCAATTCGGCCAGGCCGTCGCGCATGCCCAGGTCGTGGCCGTAATCGGTCGTATCCTGGGCGATGAGGATCAATTCCTGCACGCCGGAATCTTGCAGCAGGCGGGCTTCGCGCGCGATGACTTCGGGTGGACGGCTGACCGCGGTGCCCTTGATGAGCGGGATGGAGCAATAAGCGCACGGGCGGCGGCAGCCGTCGGCGATCTTCAGGTAGGCGCTGGGCCCCTGCCGCGAAACGCGCAGCACGCCGCGCTCGTCGGTGCCGACGGTAGGCGCATCCGGCAGGTGGTAAAGCGTTTTGGGCGGGGCGGTGCGCAATTGTTGGACCACGTCGAGGATATCCATCCAGCGGCGCGTGCCAATGATGCCGTCCACGCCGGGCACCTGCGCCGCCACCTCTTCGCGGTAGCGTTCGGTCAGGCATCCGGCAGCGATCAGAAACTGCCCGCGGCGCTTTTTGCGCGCCAGTTTGCGCAATTCAAAGATGGATTCATCGCGCGCGGGCTTGATGAAACCGCAAGTGTTGACGATCAAAACGCCTGCCTGTGATGGATTTTCAACCGGCGCGTAACCGGCGTTCATCAGCAGGGCAGCCATCGATTCAGAATCAACCGTGTTTTTTGCACATCCCAGGGATACCAGATAAAAGGATTTTTCGTTCATGCGAACTCACTGTTAAGGAATAAAGGGCGTTATTGTAGCCGTTGGCTGCGTGGGGGTGGGCTGCGGGGTGAGCGTGGCCGGTTGCGTGGCGGTGCGGGTGGGCGTGAACGCCGGGGTGGGGGTGATGAGCGAATCGGGCAGGAAGATCAGGCTGACCACCTGGCCGGGGGTGCCCAGCGTGCCCAGGTCGCTCTGGTTGTAGAAGACCTGCAACGCGGCGCCGTTGCCGGTGAGCAGCTCGATCCGCTCCAAGCCTGAGAACGGATAGGCGTTGCCCGGAATGACGCGCCCGCTGAAGGCGACACCGCCATCCACCATGATGCGCATCCAGGCGCGCTGGTGGGCAACCACATAAACCTGAACCGGCGAATTGCTTTGCGCCGGTAACGTGCCTTCATCGATCACGGCGCCGGTTTCCAGCCCGCCGGCCGTCGGATTGGATAGCCCGGGCGGGATGGGCGTCGATGCGGTCGGCTCCAGTGTGGCGGTGATGCCGGGTTCGCCGGTTCCCAGCAACACTTCCGAGAGCGGCGGGGCGGTGGGTTCGTCGGCGGCTGTGCTGAGCGCGGTGACCCGCGAGGCTGCCCAGATGACAAAGATCACCAGCAAAACAATCAGGGTACCGACGATCAGCAAATCAGGCGTCACCAGCCGCGGGAGCGGGATGCTTCCCGCAGGAGCGCGCGCGACGGTTTTGCCGGCGCTCGCCGGGCTGCCCGCGGGTCCATCTTCGGGCTGAACCGGGCGGCTGTAAATGGGCCGGCTGGCGGCCGGTGTAAGCTCGATCCGGCGCGCCTGGAGTGCGTCCGCGAACTTCTCCAGCAGGCTGTCAACGTCCAGGTTCAGGAATTCGGCATAATTGCTGAGCATGCCGCGGCCCTGCACCGCCGAAGGCAGGTCGTTGATGCGGCCTTCTTCCAGCGCGCGCAGGTAATGCTGGCGCAGGCGGGTGTAGTGCTCCACGTCGCTGAGGGAAAGACTGATGGTTTCGCGTCGCTGGCGCAGCACCGCGCCGATTTCTTTCAGGATGGCCTGCGATTGCACGGCCGGCGGCGCGCCTGGTTTTTCTTCCCGCGGGCTGAGCTGGATCACTTCGCCTGGAGGGGCAAGCTCTTCGTCCTCCGCCGGCTCAATTTCCGTTTCTTCCCCGGCTGCATCCTCTTCCGGCGCTTCGAGCGGCTCCTGGCTGGCGAGTTCCGCGGCCGGCATAGGCCCGGATTCGGTATTTTCATCCTGATCTGGCGGTTGCGCCGGTGCGGAAACGGGCGGAACGGGCAATTCTTCTGGCTGCGCGCGGCCCTCCCATTGGTCCAGCAGCGGCTGAACCGTCAGGCCGAGATAATCGGCATACAGGCGCAGGAAGCCGCGCCCCTGCACGGCCGATGGAAGCTGATCGAGTCGATCGTCTTCCAGGGCCTTCAGATAGTGGACGCGCACGCGCGTGCTCTGTGCGGCCTGTTCCAGGCTGAGGCCGCGGGCTTCACGCGCTTGTTTGAGTTGCTCACCAATGGTTTGAGGCATAAGTAACGCCAATTGTAGCATGTAATCGAAAACCGGCCGGACAGCGGATAGGCTGCCTCGAGCCGGTTTATCATCGATGTTGCAGCAGCCGAGCGGCGATTACTGCTGTTCGGTTTCCTCGGCCGCAGGCGCTTCTTCCACGGCTTCTTCAATCGCGATGACTTCGCCTTCGCGGTGCACGATCACGCGCACTTCGGGGGGCAAGTCAACCGTCAGACGGACGTGGGCTTTGTGCTCGCCCAGGGTGCGGATGGGTTGCAGTTCCACCATGCGGCGCTCGATGGCGAGACCGTATTTCTTATTGAGCGCATCGACAATCATCTGCGAGGTGATGGAGCCGTACAGCTTGCCGGTTTCGCCGGCTTTGCTGGAGAACGCAACCACCGCGTTGTTGAGCTTTTCGGCGATGCCGCTCATTTCGTTGTTCAGCGCGGCGCGTTTGGTCGCGGCGACGCTGCGAATGCGATCGACCTGCTTGAGCGCGCCGGGGGTGGCCAACACGGCCAGGCCTTGCGGCAGCAGGAAGTTGCGCCCGTAGCCGTCAGCAACGCGTTTCACGTCGCCGGCGCGGCCGAGCTTGTAAACGTCTTTGGTGAGTAAAACCTTCATGGGGTCAAGCCCTTTCCTTGCGTGAGATTTTGTCTGCGGGATGAAGGGTACAACATCCCGAGCGGACGGATTTTACCACGAAGTGGCGTTTTGTGCCACGCCGCCCACGAATTTTTTTGCGGCTTTGGGAAACCCGGCTGAGCGGTCGGGGTCTATTCGATTTCCCAGGGCGGGGTGCCCTGACCGGCTCCACCCACCAGCGAGGCGCGCAGCGTTTCGCCCAATTCAGGCATTACGTCCGCCATCGCGGCTAACAGACCGAAGCATCCAGCGATCATCATATCCCCGAACGGCACGGCGAAGTACGGCTTGAGCGCTGAACTGCGCAGCATGTTGCGGCGCGGACCGGTGACAACGACGTTGAAATCGGGATGATCCATTGGCAAGGGGCTGTCCGTATAAAGCAGCGCGCCGTGTCCGTTATCATTGAATACGGCGTCATTGGTGAGCGTGCCCGCTGCCAGGGCAGTCAGCAGAGAGGTGAGTTTTTCGGGGTTGAGGAAGCCTGTGTGGTGCTCAAAAACGCCCCGAATGCCTTCAGAGCCCAGGCGGAATGCCAGCGTGTGAAAGTTGCCAATGTTGACGATGAGGTTCTCGCTGTGCAGCGACAGCATGGGATCCAGGGTGGCGCCCAGGATCGCGGCGGCGGCAGTATCCATCACGACCAGCGGCGCGGGGATTTCGCCGGCGGATTTGGCGACAGCGGCCAGGCGGGTGAGGGCGGGCGGAATTTGCGCGGCCGGGTAGGCAAACGCGCTCAACCGGTTTTCAGCGCGGATGCGCTCATCGAGGTAATCAAAGCGGAAACGCCGGTCCGATACTCCCGCCGGCGCGGCGCCGTGGTCAAAGACGGCTACCGCTACGGCATCCAGGCCGTGCAGCGAAAGGCCAAACGGGGCCAACGCATAGCGCAGCGCGATCGGATCGAAATCCGCCATGTGCAGTCGCCGGATTGAATCTGGCAGGCGCCGGGCTTCATCCTCACTGACCAGTTGGATTCCCATAGCCCCTACCGCCTCGAGGTCATCGTTGAGTGTTTTGGCGGCTTCCGCGGTGGCGAAAACCTTTTGGCCCGCATGGAGGTGGGCTTCAATGGCCCAGGCAGCCGGGCCGCCGCCCATGGTGACGCCTGTGAGCAAAATACTTTCCTTGCGCCGGGTGGCTTCACGCAGGCGCCGGTTGACGATCATGGTCGGCGCGGGCATGATCAGCTTGAACCCGTTTTCCAGATCCAGGCGGGAATCATACAGGAAGATATCCTGCGTGCCGGTGCCGACGTCAACGGCCAGAATTTTCAAAGTTCCTCGCGTTTCCGGTGCAACCCGCGCACGCGGGCGATGGGCACGGCTGCCAGAATGCCTGTCTCCGGCAGATCCAGGTCTCCGACGACCGATTCGGTGGCTGCGATGACTTTATCCACCATTTCATCGCCGTGAACGATGGTTAAGATCGTCCGATTGGCGTTTTGGGCGCGCTCCAGCAAATCATCCATGCTGGGAATCAGCGGCAAATCGTCTCGCAGGCCGCTGCCGTTTCGGTAGCGTGCCAGGCCGGTACTGAACATGATTGTAATTCCGCTGACTCCGGCTTCATCCCAGGCAAACAGCAACTCTTCCATCTTGGATAAATCGTGCAAGACGAAGAACACCATGTAGTCCATAAAACCTCCGTATTATCCTTCTGGTTGGGGAACAGCAGGGGGTGGTTTGGGCGAACGAAACGATGCACGCAGCATGGGCGGCGTTACCAGCGTGGTGACCAGCACCATGCCGACGATGGCTGAAAAGATATCCGCAGAAAGCAAACCGGAATCCAGGCCAACTTTGGCGACGATGAGGCCCACTTCGCCGCGTGAAACCATGCCGATGCCCAGTTGAAGCGATTCGCGCAAAGAGAACTTGCCAGCCCATGCGCCAAAACCTGCCCCGAGAATTTTGCCGAGGATGGCGATCAGGCTGATTAGCGCGGCGATCCACAAGGCTGAAGAATCCAGTTCCCGGATATTCACATCCAACCCGATGCTAATAAAAAAGATCGGGACGAAGAAACTGTAGGCCAGGGAAGCGAGCCCACTCTCGATCTGGTGGGATTCCTGCGTGCGGCCAAACATCAGGCCGGCCACGAACGCCCCGGTAATGGCCGCCATGCCTCCCACTACCTCCGCAGCCAGACCGTAGAAAAGCAGGGTGACGATGGCCAGGCTGACAATGCCCTGACTGATGTTTAAGCGGGCGGTGACACGGGTGATGCGTGGAAGCACCCACAGTCCGAATGCCACCGAGAGCACCAGGAACAGGATCATCTTGCCGATGACCAGCATGATGGCCCCCAAACCGCCGCCGCCACCTTCCAGCGCAAGGTACACCGAGAGTAGCAGGATGACGAGGATATCGTCAAACACAGCCGCGCCCAGCAGGCCCAGGCCAACCCGGCTGCGCAGCACCTTGAGTTCCATCAAGGTTTGTGCCGAAATGCTGACGCTGGTTGCGCCCAACGTCAGGCCCAGGAACATGGCATGAGAAAAATCCATGCCTAACAATTCGCCAAAGATCAGACCCAACCCCACCGGCAGGATCACACCAAGCGACCCCGCCAGCGCGGAGACTTTGACGTTGCGCGCCAGGTCTTTGAATTCCAGCTCCAGGCCCGCCAGGAACATCAGCAACATCACGCCCAGTTCACCCAGTTCGGCGATTGTTTCACTAAGGTGCGAATTGGTGATGAAGCTCAGATGGGTGATGTCGATTAGCGATGGCCCCAGGATCAGGCCGACAAGCAGTTCGCCCAGCACTGAAGGTTGGCCGAGGCGCGTACTCAAATATCCGCCCAACTTGGCTGTCAGGATGATGATTGCCAGAAGAAATGCAAGTTGGAGGAAGGAGCTCATCGTCTGGGTATCCTTTCGTTAATCAGGAAGATTATCCAAAGTTTACCATAAATACATCCCCTTAATTTTCTAATCAGGTCAGGTATACTGTGAAATAACTTACAATGAGTCGAGGCACATCCATGGATTTTGATGCTGAACGCAAACGTTGGGAAGAGACCACTCTGCAGCCGGTGCTGAATAAATCACCAGAGCGAAAAGAACAATTCACAACTCCATCCGGGATTGAATTGCCGCGCGTTTCCCAGCCCCAGGATTATGATTACATGGACAAGCTGGGATTTCCGGGCGAATATCCATTCACCCGCGGCGTGCAACCCACCATGTATCGCGGCCGGTTCTGGACGATGCGCCAGTATGCGGGCTACGCTTCGGCGGAAGAATCCAACCAGCGCTACCGCTACCTGTTGCAGCAAGGGCAGACCGGTCTTTCGGTGGCATTCGACCTGCCGACGCAGATCGGTTATGATGCCGATGATCCGATGGCGCTGGGTGAGGTGGGCAAGGTGGGCGTATCCATCTCCTCGATGAAGGATATGGAATTGCTCTTTAAGGATATTCCGCTGGATAAAGTCTCTACCAGCATGACCATCAACGCCCCGGCGGCGGTGCTACTGGCCATGTACATCGCG
>CALMIB010000007.1 GCA_937863945.1 uncultured Longilinea sp. | reverse complement strand
CACCGCAGTAATTCTTTTCCGGCGGCGGGGGGATTCGTGAGTCCGATATCGATTCATCAGATTTTAGAATGATCCAGTCATTCTGAATCTAAAAAACCTGAGGAGGCTTGCTAAGTCAGATGAATTCCCCAGCGTATCAGATTCGTCTCATGGAATCGGGCGAAGAAGCCCAGGTATGCAAGCTGGTTGAGCGGCTTTTCATTAAGAATGAAGCCAATGAAATCTCCCAGCAAAGCATCAGTCTGTTTTTATCGTATGCCAACCCGGTGCGCATGGCCGAACGGGTGGCGCAGGATTTTTGCTTTGTGCTGGTGGCCGTTCAAGACGATCAGTTGATCGGTATGATTGAAGTGCGCAATTACAATCACATCGCCCTGCTATTTGTGGACGATGGGCATCAACGCCAGGGGATTGCGTCCAGCCTGTTGGAAGTGGCGATTGAAAAGTGCCGGGAGAAAAATGCCGCTTTGCGGCGGATCACGGTCAACGCTTCGCCCTACGGCCTGCCGGTTTATGCGCACTGGGGCTTTCACCCGATTGGCGAGGAAGTTGAAATGGATGGCATGCTGTTCACCCAGATGGCGCTCGATTTTCCCGAGGATGCGGATTAGTTGGCGGTATCTTGAGAGGCGCGATCCGCGCGCCCGATCAACCCGTCAACACAAAGACAAAGGAGGTTGGATATGAAACTCAGTGCTCGAAACGTGCTCAAAGGGACCGTCACCAAGATCATTCCCGGCGCGGTGAATTCGGAGGTGATCATCCAATTGCCGGGCGGGGCGGAAATTGTCTCGATCATCACCAAGGAGTCTGCTGAAAGCCTGGAACTCCAGGTGGGCAAAGAAGTTTACGCGGTGATCAAGGCCTCGAACGTGATGGTGGCCGTCGACTGAACCGATCCATTTTGGTTAGGCTTTTCGCAGGTTCGCCATGCAACCCGGCGAACCTGTTGATTTAATGGGCCAAAGAGCTGGACACCGGAATCCAACTCTTTGACTGGGAGGAGAAGAAATGTTGATTGGCTTATAGCATAGCAGTTCCGGCCGGATGGTGCTTGACTGGCCGGCGCCGCTTGCCCTATGATTACCCTATGACTGGTTAATCGGAGTACAATCATGGAAACCAGTCCACCCCCGGAGGATACATGCTAGCAACCCCAGTTGAGCCTACCCCTGAAAAGACCGTAAAGCGCAGCAGCCTTTGGGACCTGCTTTGGTACATCCTGTGCGGCTTTGGCCTGTTCACGGCGGCCGGGACGCTGTTGGGATTATGGTTGCACGATGAAGCCGGATCGCTGTTGTTCAGCGTGTTGGTCTATGTCAGCAACGTCCTTTTCCTGGGCGGAACCGCGCTGGTTCTGGGAGCCGGGCGGGGCAAATTTACGCTGGCCGAAATTGGCCTGGTGCCGCCCCGCTGGCGCTGGACCTGGCTGGCCGTGGCGGTTGGCCTGGTGTTGCTGCTATTGCCCGTGCGCGGCGGGTTAGGACTGCTGGTGGAATACCTGCTCAACGGCAACCTTGACAGCCTGGCTGCGCGCTCGCAGTTGATCCAACCGGCCGGCACAGACGCGTTGTCTTTTGGCTTGACGCTGCTTTTTGTGGGGATCCTGGTGCCCATTTCCGAGGAATTATTCTTCCGAGGGGCAATTTTCACGGTGCTGCGAGATCATTGGCCGGTGTGGGCGGCGGTATTAGTCAGTTCGGCACTGTTTGGCCTTGGGCACGCCGATTCGCTGGGCGTGGTGGCGGCCAGTTTTGTGATGGGCGTGGTGAACGCGATTGCCTTTGAAAAGACTCGCTCCATCTGGGTGCCGGTGGCCATTCATGCCGCCAACAACAGCCTGGCCATCATCCTGGTTTACCTGGCAGCCTACCTGGCTAAAATGCTGCCGGCCCTGCCGGCCTTGCCCTGAAACCTAGCGCAGGCTCCAAACCCGCAGCGTGCCGTCCGAGCCGGTGGTGGCCAGGCGTGAACCGTCTGGCGAGAACCCCAGCGAGGTGACGGCGTCACCGGCGGCGTTGAAAGTTTGCAGGCTCTGCCCGGTGGCAGGGTCCAGCAGCAGCACATCGCCGCCCACGGCAACGGCAAGAACCGCGCCATCCGGTGAATATGCCATCGCGCTGGCGGATTTGGCCTGTGGGTAGGCCGCGACACGTTCCCCGCTTTGCG
>CALMIB010000006.1 GCA_937863945.1 uncultured Longilinea sp. | reverse complement strand
GCAGAAAGGAAAGGTCGAAGCCGACGTTGTGGCCAACCACGGGCGCCGCGCCGACAAAATCGGCCAGGTCATTCAGGATGGCGCGCATCGGCGGGGCGTTGCGGACCATCTCGTTGGTGATGCCGGTGAGCTGGGTGATCATGGGCGGGATGGGCCGCCCCGGGTTGATCAGCGAAGACCATTCGGCCTCCACCCGGTGGCCATTAAAGCGCACGGCTGCGATTTCAATGATGGCATCGGCCTGGGAATCCAGGCCGGTGGTTTCAATATCAATGGAGACAAGTGAAGGCATACGCAGGATTATACCATCCAGCCTGCCCGCCGCCCGGTATCAGCTCGGGATCAATCCAATTGAAGGCAACGCCTGGCCGGAGGCGAAAGCGCCGATTTCTTCGCACACTCGTTCCACATCGGCGACGCTCATCTCGGGCCGAATGGGCAGGCTGAGAACTTCACGGGCTGCGCATTCGCTCGCCGGCAGACCGCCCGGCGGCAGCGGCAGGCCGCGGTATGCCGGTTGAAGATGGACCGGCACCGGGTAATGCACCTGCGTTTGAATGCCCCGCGCGGCCAGGTGAGCACGGAGATCGTCGCGCTGAGCATGGCGGATGACATATTGGTGGTACACATGCCGCGACTCCACCGGTTCGACTGGAAGGGATATGCCGCACCTGGTCAACCCGGTCGAATATAGCGAAGCCAGGGTGCGCCGGCGTTCCGTCCATTCCTCAAGGTGGCTCAATTTAACTCTCAAGATTGCAGCCTGGATTTCATCCATCCGCGAATTGATTCCCTTGATGTCGCTGTAGTTGCGTTCACGCCAGCCGTATTGTCTCAATTTGCGGAGGCGTTCATTCAGGCTGGCATCGTTGGCAATCACGGCGCCGCCATCGCCCATTGCGCCGAGATTTTTTGTAGGATAGAAACTGAAGGTAGCCAGGTGACCCAGCGAACCGACCGGTTGGCCGTGATAGCGGGCTCCGTGCGCCTGGCTGCAATCTTCGATGACCCGCAGGTTGTGCCGTTGCGCAATCTCCAGGATCGGCTCAAGGTCAGCCGGGCACCCGTAGAGATGCACCGGAAGGATAGCACGAGTGCGCGGACCGATGACCGTCTCAATCTGTTGCGGATCGATGGTGAAGGTTCGTGGATCGATATCCACCAGGATCGGACTCGCACCGCTGAGTTCGATCGCGGCGATGCAGGCTACGGCAGTATGCGCGACGGTGATTACCTCATCGCCGGGGCCAATTTCACAGGCGCGTAAAGCCAGTTGAATGGCATCCGTTCCCGACCCAACAGCCACGGCATGGGCTGCTCCGCAAAAGGTTGAAAATTCAGCCTCGAATTGCCCGGTCTCTGCGCCAAGGAGATACTGTCCTGAAGACAGCACGCGCGCCACCGCCTCGTCGATCTCGCTTTGAATGGCACGGTATTGGGCCTGTAGATCCACGGCTTTGAGGGTTTGCATCACCAGTAGTGCTCCTGGTTCTGGCGGAAGAAGTCAATCGTACGGCTCAGCCCTTCGGTCAATGCGACGCGCGGTTGCCAGCCCAACTGCCGCTGGATTTTCGAGAAATTGGCCTGGTAGTCGCCAATATCAATCCGCCGGCGCGCTTCCGGAAATGGCTTGAGCACGCGGCTGCCGCCGCCCGCCGTCTCGATCATCCGGTCAGCCAGATCGATTAAGCGCACGGCTTCAAGCCCCCCGAGGTTATAGACCTGCCCGTTGGAAATCGGACTGGCGGCAGCCAGCAACATGGCTTCAATCACATCGTCCACGAAATTTGGATCGCGAATTTGGGTTCCCTGGCCATACACCGGGATGGGCTTTCCTTCGATGATCCGGCGGATCCACAGGCCGATAAAGTTGAGATGTCCATCCCGGCAGCGCATGCGCGGCCCATACACGTTGGTCATGCGAAGGCTGCACGCGTTCAAGCCGAAGATGCGGTGCGCCACGAGGTGATAGAGTTCGCCGGTCCGTTTGGAAATGCCATTATAGTCCACCGGGTCGATGGGGTGGCTTTCATCGATGGGCAATTGGCGCACCTGGCCGTAGGATTGGCGGGTACCGGCATAGATGATCTTGATGCCCGGGTTGTGTTTCCGGCAAGCTTCCACGATGCTTAACTGGCAGCGGGCGTTGATTTCAAGGTCGGCAAGCGGGTCTTCCATGCTCCCGGCGTGGCTGGCCTGGCCGGCCAGGTTGAACAAATATTCCTGCCCGGCAATCATCCTCTCAATCACCTGGTCATCTCGCAGGTCGGCGACTTTCAGGTCGACCTGGTTGAGAATGTCGGCCAGGTTGAATGGGTTGGCTCCCATGCTGCTGTCGCCCGAATCGACAATGCTGACCCGCGCACCCAGGGAGACCAGACGGTGCGCCAGGTTGCTGCCGATGAAGCCCATGCCCCCGGTGATCAGTGTACGTTTTTCTTTGAAGACGTCGGTAAGTTCCATGCTGAAATTTTTGCAAGTTCCTTTTTCAACACCAGATCCCGCCACAGGATCAATAGATGGCGGGCTGTCCGCAACAGCCGCTGCCAGTTAAAAAACTGAGAGATGCCGTACTGGCGGTGGTAATGCGAGACCGGCACCTCGGCGAAATGATAACCGGCGTTCTGTATTTTCCAAACCATCTCGACGCAGATTGAACCGGTATTGCTTTCGAGGTGGACCACGTCAAAGATCGCGCGGCGCATCAAGCGGAAATCACAGTCGACATCCTTCAGCCGCAGACCGAAAGCGACCTTCATCATCCAGTTGTAAATTCCGCCGAGGAGGATGCGAATCCACGGATCATTCCGGCTGGTTTTGTAACCGTTCACCACATCCACCGAATCGCGCAGGCCGTTGACCAGCCGACTCAACTCAAGCGGATTGTATTGCGCGTCGCCATCTGTGTAAAAGATCCAATCCCGGGTGGCAGCCTGGAACGCGCTTGTGAGCGCCGCGCCGTATCCGCGATTCTGCGGGTGCTGGATCACACATAACTCCGGTACCAACTGGAAGAGCTCAGCCAGAACCGCGCTGGTGTGATCGCGGCTGCCGTCGTCCACCACTATGATTTCATAATCATCTGTGATTTGCCGCGCGGCGATCCGCGCGGTTAACACCATGCTGGCAATGGTGCCGCCGTCGTTATAAGCCGGGAAGCAGATGCTGATGGAATGGATCCGATCCTTACTTTCATTGTTCATCAAGACCTTCTTTTTGGGCGATTGCGATTACGCTCAGGCCAAAGGGCAGGCCCCGGCCGGCGGCAATGGGGGCTTCGGCCGCAAGGATGCGCGTGAGCAATGGATTGAAGAACCCCGCCCCCAGCGCCAGGTCGGATGAACCGGCTGCCGGCGGGAAGACGCGCTCGAGCAGGCGTTTGAGTATTGCCAGTGGGAAGAGAAAAGTATTCGCATAGGTGATGTGCAGCGGGCGCAGGCCGCTTTCGTTCAGCAGGTGGGAGAGGGAGCGCGCATCGAACCGGCGGCCGGTGTGGACGGCCTGATCGTGCTGTCCGCGCAACCAGTCGTATGCCGGCAGCCTGAGCAGGAGTTTACCGGCTGGCCGCAGGATCCGCTTGAATTCAGCAAGGGCGGCGGCCGGGCTGTCCACGCCGCGCTCATAGAGCACATCGAAACTGGTGATTAGGTCGAAGAATTCAGGGGGGAAGGGCAGCGCGGTCACCGAAGCCTGGGTGATCTGCTGGATGGCCCGCTGGTGGCAGTAGCGCAAGGCAAGGATCGAGAAATCGCATCCGGTTACCTGCCCATAGCGGGGCAGGCAGGCGGACATGGCGGCTCCCGTTCCGCAGCCGGCGTCCAGGATTTGGGCATCACTGCCATTCACGTACCGATCCAGCATTGCGCGAGTGATGGTCTGCATGCCGAGGTACCACCAATGGGATTGCTCGACCTGATACATGCGTTCATATTCCACGGGGTCCAATGTCAGGGTACCTTGTAAATTAGCATGATCTGGTTCTGACAATCATAAATGAATTTAAGCTCTCCGCCCGGATGGTTGCGCGCCCAGGTCTGCAACTCATCGATGCGGTCAGGGTTGGCAATGATGATTTCTCCCGGGGCTGGTTCGAAATTTTCTATCGGATCATCGATATTGGTGATCTTTCGGTTCCCGGCCAGATAATTGACGGAATCATGCGTTCCAATCTGGTAGGTTTCGTTACTGAGCAGGTAAATATCGATTTCACGGGGAATCCCCTGCGCGTAATTGCCCACATAGGAGGCAAAACGTGTTTGGGTATCTCCGCCGTAACGACACTGGCCGATGAAATCAAAGAAATAAGCCCAGATATTGAATATAAACAGGCTGATCATGATCACGGCGGTGATGGTCGTGAAATGGAATCGCCTGGCTTTCATTCCAACGCCGAGCCTGGTCATAATCTGGTCCAGGCCGATCGCGGCGATGATGATCGCCGCCGGCAGAGCGGCCAGCATGCGATATGAATCGGCTGAAGGCGGAATGGCGAAGAGACCCACCGCGGCCGTGACGCCCCAGAAGTAGCCGTTAAGCAGCAACATCTTCAAGGACCGCGCGCGGATAAGGATGTAGGCCAAACCCATGATGAACAGCACAGCCGTCACCATGCTGATGATAGGGATGTAGGACCCATAGAATTCAAAAGCCGGATAATAGATTAACGATAAGAATGCATGCGCCACGCGTTCGATCAAAATGGTCGCCGCGGATTTTCCGGTGATCACGATTTCCTTGGCAAGCCAGCCCGAGCTGAGGGTTCCCTCGGCACTGAAGCGTGACATAAACTGGTTCGACTGGCGCAATATGTAGGAACCCTCGGGGATCAGGACGATCAGGAAGCCGGCCCAAAAAACCAGGACCTGCCGCCAGGCCGGGCGGATGCTTTTTTTCAACCAGAAAAATGCCACCAACAGGAAGGCGATCAGGATTCCCACCACGATCATGGCCGAAATATAGATGCTCATGTGGATGGCAAGGAGGATGCCGCTCAGTGCAGTCCGCCAGGAGCTGCGTTTTTCCACTCCGCTGATAAAGAGATACAGTTCAAGGGGGATCAACCAGGTGTCCTGGATATAGGTCACCGCTCCCGTCCGGCTGAAATGCAGATGGGTATGCGATACCATCAACAGGAACATGGCTATGAGGGCGACGTTTTTGTTCGTCAGATAGCGGGTAAACAGGTAGGTGGTCAGCAGCGCCAGGGATCCGCCGATGGCGGGCAGTAATCTCAATGAGAAGGCGTTTGACCCAAAAGCGATCACCATGGCGT
>CALMIB010000005.1 GCA_937863945.1 uncultured Longilinea sp. | reverse complement strand
AGACCTTCAACCATGTTTTTGAGCTGCATGCCCATTTCAGGAACGGAAGCAACTTCGTGTTGGTAAAAACGCAGCGCGTCCAATTCGCGCGCGCGCAGGCGGAAGGTTTCAAGCGCCTGAGCGACCTCGTTTAAAATTTCGTTGAAAAACTGGCGCAATTCAGGATTCAAACCCTGCCCCGCGGGCAGGTACAGGTTGAGCATGCCCAACATCCGCTCGCCACGCCGGGCCGGCAAACAATGGACATCCAAACCGCTAAACGGACCTTCCAGGGCCGGGCATTTTCCGCCCGAATCCGCCTGCATGCGCTGGCAGATCCGGCATGTCTGGCGGACCTGCGGCGAGGTGAGATGCTCTGCCCAGGCAGTTAATACAGACCGTGGTAATGTTCCCTGGCTGAAGGCCGGAAGCGGCACGCCCCAATCATCCATCGGCACAAACGAAACCGCCGCGGCTCCGGCCACTTTCTGGATCATCGACAGAGCCGCTTCCACCAGTTGCTTCTCATCCGGCGCGGCCATCAATGTGCGATTGATCTGTAAAACGCCGTTCATTTCGCGCTGCAAAATGTCCAGTTTGCTTTGTGTGTCAGCCAATTCCTTCACGACCTGGCGTTTGTGGTGGTAAAACCCCAGCGTGGCTACAACCAACAGGCCGACGCCAATCGATTCAAACCCTGAAATGATCCAAACGATCGTCGAGGGGGCAACCTGTGGGAATTGAAATTTCCATCCCAACCAGAAAATTGCCAGTGAGAGTACAAAACCGGCGGTGCCGGCAAGGAGCCGCTTCCAAGCAATCAAGCTTCCATTCGATCCCATGGGAATATTTTACCTGAAAGCTCACTTTTTTTCTCGTTGTCAAGCACCATTCGGGTGATATGTGACATATAAATAAAATCCCCCGCGAAAGCGCAGGGGATTTTATTCGAAATGGATCGTTCTATTTGAAATTCGTTTGCATGTAGGTGATCACGTTCCAAATATCCGTTTCGCTCAGGATACCTTTCCAGGCAGGCATCGACGAATTGAAGGGATCCATCCCGCCGCCATCTGAAATGCGCCAGAAGAGATAGGCATCGCTGGCTTCAACCACGGCTTTACCGAGATCTCCGGGTTTGGGGTCTAAGGCCGCGCCGGCAGGGCCGTCACCCTTGCCCGTGGCGCCGTGACAGGAACTGCAGTTGGTTTCATAGACGGTCTTGCCCGCATCGGCCGCTTCGGCCTTGCCGGCAACAGGATTGGTCAAACTGGCATACGTAGAGGGCGGTTCCGGCCGGGTCGAAGCGCTATCACCACCGCCACCGCATGCGCTCAATAGAACCGCGCTCAAAACCAAAACTGCAGCAAGGACAAAAAATGACCTCTTCATTGGGCCTCCTTTATTGGGTCGGTTATTCAACATGCTGATTATATACTTTATTGGTGACAAATGGAATAGTTCACACTTAATCTTTTTATATCTGAATAATCACCAATTAGATCATTCGCCTGAAAATTACAGGATATTTGTCACTTACGTTGTCAACAATAACGAATTAAATTTGACCTATCATCCCATCCCTACCTGATTAGAGGTGAAAAATGTTTCGAATTAGCCGTCGTTTAGATTATGGCGTGCAGCTCATGATTGCGCTGGCTGCGGAAGAAGAAAACCGCCCGATTCCCACTGCCGCGCTCGCGGAAAAACTGGAAATTCCGTTGCCATTTCTCCATCAAATCGCTCACACCCTGATGCAGTCCGGCCTGATCAAGGCTTCGCCCGGCCCGCGCGGTGGCCTGCGCCTCAGCCAACCTGCCGAGACCATCAGCCTGATGCGCATTTCCGAGACCCTGGAAGGGCCCATTTGCCTCAATCCTTGCCTGGAATGCGGCGAAGAATGCCCTCGCCAGACCACCTGCACCGCCATGCCCATCTGGGATCATCTGCAAGATTTGATTGTCAAGTATCTGGATAGCGTCCACCTGGATGCCCTGTTGGCTCAGCCTGAATCGGCTAAAAAAATCTTCGACATCACCGAAATGGCCGGTAAGCTTAAACTCAATTAAGTCAATAAACAGAAAACCCATTATCCTTTAAACAAAAATGCCGGCATGAATGCCGGCATTTTATTTCATCGGGTACCTGGGCGCTTCACTTCAACGCAGCCAGGACTTCCTCGCTGTGACCATCTGGTTTGACATTTTCGAAGACTTTTAAGATCATGCCATCCGAGCCAATGAGGAAAGTGGTGCGAAAGACGCCGTCGTATTCACGACCCATGAACTTTTTACGGCCCCAAACGCCGTACAGTTCACACACCTGGTGATCCTCATCCGCCAGCAATGTGAATGGCAGTTGATACTTCGCTTTGAACTTGGCGTGCGATTTTACCTGGTCCGGGCTGATGCCCACCACGGCAACACCAGCCTGAGTGTAATCGCTATAGGCATCTCGAAAGGCGCAGGCCTCGGTCGTGCAGCCAGGCGTATCGTCTTTTGGGTAAAAATACAGCACCACCGGTTGTCCACGGTAATCGGAAAGGCGCCGTTCAACCCCGGCATCATCAAACAAGGTGAAATCGGGCGCGAGCATTTTCGCTGAAATTGGCATTCTGACCTCCTTTGGTCATCCAATATAACAATTGTACCGGATTGTGACCCAGTTTTTCCAGCCTCAATCCTTGCAGGGCTGTACCACTTTGCCCATCAGGCTTAAATCATAGCCGGGCATGGCAGCCACTGCGCTGCGAAAACGGGCATCACCCATCAAGTCAAATATGGGCGTGAGCAAATCGCCGTGCAAAAATTCACACGGAATGATGAGATCATAACGTTCCTGAAAAAGCGGAATAAAATCCAGGTCCAGCGCAACCGCTGAAGCGGTGACGGCCATGCCACAATCCGCCCGGCCCGAGGCGACGGCCGCCGCGACGGCCAGGTGTGTGTATTCTTCCTGGGTGTATCCCTGAATCTTCGCAGGCTCGATGCCCATTTTCCCCAGGTGGTAGTCAAGCAGCACCCGCGTGCCGGCGCCGCGCTGGCGATTGATGTAACGCACGTCAGGGCGCAATAGATCCTGCAATCCGCGGATCCCTTTTGGATTGCCGCGCGGCACAACCAGCCCCTGTTCCCGGCCCACCCAGGTGACCACCTGGACGGGCGTATCGGGGAGATATTGCTTCAGGTAGGGCAAATTGTATTCGCCGGTTTCAGGGTCCAGCAGGTGCGAACCGGCCAGGTGCGCCTCGCCGCGCCGCAGGGCTACCAAACCGCCCTGGCTGCCAACATTGGCCGAAACCAACCGGCGCCCCCTTTCGGCCAGGAATTGCGCCACCAGGTCCAGGGTCATATCGTGCGAGCCGATCGCAAAAATGGTGTGCTCCAGCTCATGCGGCGACCGGTAAAGACGCACCCTGACGGGCGCGCCGGGCTCCAGGCCCTGCACGCCGCGCGGCAGCACGCTGATCCCATCCGCTCTGACCAGCGACGTGATCACCCCGGCGCCGCGCGAGAGCGGCGCTGCCAGCAATCGGTCGCCCACGCGGCCGGCCACCATGCGCACATAATCATCGTCGCCGGCCGGTGAGGTGATTTTGCGGGTCAACGAGGCTGTCACTTCCACCGGGCGGTTCGGCTGGCGGCCCTGCCAGATTGCCAGCAATGGCTCGACGAAAATTTCTCCCGTCAATGCGGCCGACACCGGGTAACCCGGCACGCCGATGATCGGCGTCACCCCCACGCCGCCGGATCGGCGGATGAGACCCAGGATTACCGGGTGGCCGGGGCGCACAGCCACGCCGTGTACCAGCAGCTTGCCCAACTGCTGCACCACGCGGGCCGAAAAATCCTCGCTTCCGGCCGAAGAGCCGGCGTTCAGTAGCACCAGGTCATTTTCATCGGCCGCCTGTTGCACGCGCGCGCAAATAAGATCAAAATTATCCGCAGAAATGGGGTAACGCCGGGGGGCGCCGCCCCAATTTTTCACCTGAGCGGCCAGAACGACCGAATTGTATTCGATGATATCGCCTGGTTTGACCGGCTGGCCCACCTCAACCAACTCAGTGCCGGTGGGCAGCACGCCAACGCGCGGTCTTTTGCTAACCTTTACGGCAGTCAAACCGCTGGCTGCCAGCGCCCCCAGGTCCACCGGG
>CALMIB010000004.1 GCA_937863945.1 uncultured Longilinea sp. | reverse complement strand
GAAAGATCGAAAAAGCCAAGCGTTAAGCTCAGGAACGGAACCGGTTTCATTTCAAATCGATGCAGGTTGTTGTTGACGGGGACAACAATGCGCATACGGTGACTTACGATCACGGCGTCTGGCAATGCGATTGTACCTTTTTTGCCACGCGTGGCCGCTGCGTGCATACCATGGCGCTCGAGACCATCCTGGAAGGGATGCTCAACGGTTTACCGGTTGAATCATAATTATCGACAATCGAATAGAAGGTTCCAGAGCCGGGCGCTACCCGGCTCTGATCATTTAACCGGCAAAATTCTATGGATATAATTGTTCCATCCCTTCGCGCAGGAGGCTGGCATGGCGATTTCATTGGAAAAAGTTCTGAACAAGACCGAACGGAAGATATTCCTGGGTTTGCAGACTCCCGCCCGGTTGCAGGCCTACCTGGATAACCTGCCCTACATTGCCGAAGAACGCAACCGCAGCCCGCTGGCCGTGCTGCAGGACGGGCAGTGCCACTGCTTTGACGGTGGGCTGCTGGCGGCGGCAGCGCTGCGCCGCATGGGGCATGCGCCGTTGCTGGTCGAATTGTGGCCGGAGCCAGGCATGGACGACGATCATGTGCTGGCGCTTTACCGCGTGGATGGCTGCTGGGGCGCGGTGGCCAAATCGAATTATGCCGGCCTGCGCTTCCGCGAACCCATCCACCGCACTTTGCGCGAACTGGCGCTGACCTATTTTGAGAACTTTTACAACCTCGAGCGCGTCAAGACGCTGCGCAGCTACACCCGGCCGTTTGATTTGAGCCGGGTGGATGGACTGAACTGGGAAACCGACGAAAGGGGTGTGGCGGTGATTGAAAAGCGCCTGCACGATCTGCGCCGCTACCCGCTGTTGACTCCGAAGATGGTTGAACGCCTTTCGCCGGTGGATGAGCGCGCTTATAACGCCGGCATGCACGGCACCAACATCGAGCAATCCTTTGGCCGGCGCGAGAATCCGTAACACACCGTGTTACTGCGCCATCAGCACAATCATCGCCGATAAATAGGTGTGGATCAAAAAAGGGTAGAAGAACGATTTCGTCCGCCAGGCGAGCCAGCCAAAGGCGCTGCCGCCGAAAATGCAGCTCAAGGTTTCCAGTTCGGGTTTGCCAAAGTGTGCAAGCGTGAATGGCACGGCTTGCAGCAAGATGGCATATGGCCCGGCGATGCGCGCCAACGCAAAGAGCAGAAACCCGCGGAAGAAGAATTCCCACCCTAACATGCTGGCAGTGGTTTTTAGAATGAACGGTAGCACCGGTCCGGCGGGGGCGGCGTAATATTGCTTGAATTCATCCAGGCGCAGCACCACCGGCAGCAGCAGCGTAATCGCGGTAATTGCCGCCGCGCTGACAGCCAATCCCAGCTTCCAACGGCCGGGCTAAAAGCCGTAGGCGGCCGGTGATCTGCGGAACACCAGGACGATCAGCAGCATGGGAAAGATGAAGTACAGTCCGACCATGTTGCGGGTGAAGTTTTCGGACGTGGTGTTATAAAAGCTGTAGCCAGGACGAGCGTGGAAACCAGGATGGCCAGCACGGCCGGCCAATCCAGCGCTTT
>CALMIB010000003.1 GCA_937863945.1 uncultured Longilinea sp. | reverse complement strand
AGGGACAATCCTCCTCCATTCGACTGGGCGTAGAATCTTTGCCCAAGGAAGTGGGCGGGGCAGTGTTCTTCCTGGGCGATCAACCACACATCCCCGGCCGGCTGGTGCAGGAGCTTGTCAGCCGGCACGCCTGCACGCACGCTGATGTCATCGCGCCACTCGTGGATGGCCGCCGCGGCAATCCGGTGTTGTTTGACCGCAGCACTTTTAAAGATCTTGAGCAATTGACAGGCGATGTGGGCGGGCGGGCGATATTTTCAAAGCACCTGGTCGAGTATGTGCCGTGGCACGATGCCAGTATTTTGCTGGACGTGGATACTCCCGAAGATTATTCGCGCCTGTTGGAATTGGAATAACCCATTGAATACCACGATTGCAGCGATTATCCTGGCGGCCGGTAAATCAACCCGCATGGGCACGCCAAAAATGCTGCTTCCCTGGGGACAAAGCTCTGTCATTGAAACGGTAGTTCAGCATGTGATTGCCACAGAATTAAAACCAGTTGTCATCGTCACGGGTGCAAATCAGACATCAATCGAGGAAAAGCTTACTCCTTTCTCGGAGCGAGTCCAGGTGATTCACAATAGACAGTACGCCCGACTGGAAATGTTTTTCTCAATCAAGCTCGGAATTCGCCAGGTAGCCGGTCATTGCCACGCTGCAATGCTCATTTTGGGCGATCAGCCACACATCGCCCCGCAGACCGTCGCTGGTCTAATCGCCCTTTTTAACGATCAAACCGCCAGCATCGTGATTCCGAGTTACAATATGCGGCGCGGTCATCCCATCCTGCTGCACCAGCGATTTTTTAACGAAATCTTGGATATGCCCGACGATGCCAGTTTGAAAACATTCCTGGCGAACAATGAACAGGAAATTCAATACCTGTTGATTGACGATGACAGCATCCTCGAAGACATGGATTCACCTGAAGAGTACCAACAATTGAAGAAAAAACATCACCGATAATACTGGCTGTGAGGTTATGTCAAAAATTATGACGATTAAAATTCCGGTCTTGCCCGGTCAAAAATCAGAAATTCTGCGGCTGGCGAATCCAACCCTCAGCCTGGATGATGCTTCCAGGCAATTGCCTGGTGGGGTGTATACAACTTTTCGAACATATCAAAAGCGCTATGCAATATCGCTTCTGGACCATTTTGACCGTTTGGAAAATTCCGCAAGGTTGTCAGGAACCGTCGTCTCTCTCGATTATGAACGGCTGCGGTTGGAATTGAGAAATGCGTTGAACCTTTTTGATCCGGCTGAGGCCCGTGTACGCGTTTCCGTTGATTTGACAGTCAAACCTGGCGATGTTTATCTTTCGCTTGAGGAATTGCACACGCCGTCTGTAGAACAGTACCGGGATGGCGTGGCCGTGATTACCCGAAAAATGCACCGGGAAAACCCCGTAGCGAAAGCAACCAACTTCATCCTGGAAGCTGAAAAAGTGCGTCATGAAGTTGATTTTCAGGAAATCAACGAAGTGTTGATGATCTCCGAAGATGATCACGTCCTGGAGGGATTGAGCTCGAACTTCTTTGGCATCCAAAATGAAACCCTCATCACCGCCGAAGAGGGCATTCTGCCTGGCATCACCCGCAAAATGGTCATCGAGATCGCCCATCAATTGGGATATTTTGTTGCGTACCGAAACATCCGGCTGGGTGAATTATCCAGACTGGATGAAGCTTTCATCACCAGCGCCAGCCGGGCTATCCTGCCGGTGACGCGGATCAACAACCGGCCGGTTGGCACCGGTAAGGTGGGGAACATCACCCGAGAATTGCAGGTTGCGTTTCAGAAAAACCTGGATGCGTCGCTCGATCTAATCTAGGCTTCGCCATCCTCCGAATTGACATCTTCCTTCTTGTCGTCCTGTTTTTCATTCTGTTCGACCTGCAACTCGCCGCGTTCCATCTGATCCAGGAGGCGTTTGGCGTCTTCAAGTTGGTCAGCGCGCACATAAATGCGCGCCTCGCCAAGCGGGCCGATGGTCAATCCGTAGGTGATTCCAGCGCTTTCCTGGATCAGGTAAGCGTCGATTCCAAATGATTTCAACAGGGCTGTGATGGATTCTGCCAGGATATGACCGGTGACTCGATATGCCAACTCATATTCAGGTTCCATGTGTTGCTTACCTCCTTGATACGATCTTATTTTAGCACTTAGCCGCATCGCCCGGCAACTGCGCAATGATGCTCGCGATTGCTTTCCTGCCGCCATGCTCCGAATCGCGCCAGCCTTCGAAATAATCACGCACCATCCAGCCGGAAAACAGGTCGCGAAGTTCGCCCGCTTGCAATAAAAACTCGCCAGGGAGTTCGGGCTTTATCTCCAGCATATCCACCGTCAGCGTCTCGACAACCGCAAAGCCATTCGGTATCAATATCCTGGATAGATCGCTCAACACGCTCCTATCCAAAAAATAAAAATTGAGCACCGCCGAGAAAACTGCCGGAGGAAAATGATATTCACCCAAATCGCCGATAAACGCCATTAAATCCTGGCTCTGACGTTTGGCGAATTGGACAGCCACACTCGAAACATCCACCCCGACTACTCGAAATCCGTTCTGGAGCAGCCAGCACGCATTGGCGCCCATTCCCATCGCCAGATCCAACACAAGACCGCCTGGTTGAA
>CALMIB010000002.1 GCA_937863945.1 uncultured Longilinea sp. | reverse complement strand
GCATGCCCGAGCCGGGATCGCCCCAGGTGCGCACGAAGGTGCAGTCCGTTTTGAATTGAAGGTTGCGGTAGCCCTCGGTATCGTTGACGAACACGTTGCCGTCGCCGCTTACGGCGATGAACGGTTTGTTATCCAGCGATTGCCCGTACCAGGCGGAAACATCCCACATGCTCAGCGGTAAGAACAGATCGCCGGATGGAGAAGGCGAGAAGACCTGGATGCGCTGGTTCCAGGTGTCGGTCACATAGACCAATCCCTCGGCGTCCACGGCCACGCCTACCGGCTCGTCGAACTTGCCCGCCTCAAATCCCTGCCCGCCAAATTGCGTGACAGGTTGGCCGTCGCCGGTGAAAACGGCGATGCGTTTGTTGCCGGTATCCGCGACATAGACGCGCCCCTGGTCATCCACGGCAATGCCGCGCGGACCCCAGAAAGCATCCGGCGACTCTGCCGTGCCAAAAAAGCCCCATTTGGTGATAAACTGACCGTCCGCGGTGAATTTTTGCACGCGGTGGTTCCAGGTGTCGGTGACGTAAACCGACCCATCCGGCCCCACGGCTACGCCCCACGGCTCGTAGAACAGGCCGTCTGTGCCGCCGCCCTGGCTGATGTCGGTGAACCCGCCCCATTGTTGCAACAAGGCCCCATCCTCGGAAAAGTGCTGGATGCGATGGTTGCGTGAATCGGCCACGTAGATGCTGCCATCCGGAGCCACCGCGAGGCCGCGCGGTGCATCCAACTGTCCAGGCTCCGCGCCGGCCATCCCAAAATATTTTTCGGGCAGCAGGTCAATTTTCGCCTTCTCGTAGGGATCTTCCTGGACAACCGGAGCAACCGGTGCGGCGCCGTAATTCCAAATTTGCGAAACGATATCCTTGCGAATGTACAAGCGGATGCCTGCCGCGGGATTCCAGTTTTCCAGGGTCAGGTTGTCACGGCCTTCCAGTTGCGCATACAGCGTGTAATCCCGGTTGAGCCAGATATCGAAGAGCGCCTGGCGCATCTGCGGATTGGTGAGCGCGTTGCGGACACGTTCCCAGGTCAGGTCAAAATAATCCTGCATCGGCCACCACAGGCGTTGATACTGGTAGTATATAAAATTATCCTTCAGAATCGGTTCGATACGGCCGTACATATTGTCGCTGGCGATCACAATGGCCTTGTCGCGCAATTCGCGGGTTGGCGCATCCTTAAAATAAGTCACATTGGTGTAATCGCGCAAATACCACCAGAACGGATAAATCGCGTCTTCGTCGTAAGCGATCTGAACGCCCAGGCCGTTGGTTGTCCGCCGGGAAATCTCCTCGATCTGCGCCAGCATTTGCTTGGGGCCGTTTCCGCCGTGGGCGTACACGAGAAATTCAGTGGGTAGATCATAGTTGATGTACGATGCGGTGAATGCCGTTCGCGCCGTGATCAAAGCCAGCAGCGCAAGGAATGCTGATCCAAAAATCCGCAGCAATTGGCCGGTATTGACATCCCGCAGGATGCGCAGGATGCCCCAACCAGAAAGGATCAATCCGGCCAGCGCCAGCACAAAATCGCTGGTGGCCTGCAACTGCGCCAGTTCCTTGCCCTGGAAGGGCAACTGGTTGCCCATGGAGGCGGAAAAAACGCCCGCGGCGCTGGCGACAAATACCGGCAGCAACAGGAGTGCAATCCAGCCTTTATGCTCAGCAAAGCGCTTCCAATCGGTTGTGTCTGCCAGGTAGCCAAAGCCCCAGCCGGCCGTCAGGATCATCGGCGTCGCGATATGCAATGTCAGCCAGGGCATTTTCTCGCCCGCCAGCGAATAAGCCACCAGGCTGGTGAAAGTCCAGAAGAGCAGCAGCGCAAGAACCGGAACCTTGTTGGCGGCATGTGCGCCCTGATCTTCATCCGGCAATTCCTGACCCACCCCTTCATCAACTGTTAAGGCAGGTTCGCCTGAAGGCTCCTCCAGGGGCACGGCGGATAGGCTGGCGGAGGATTGTGAAATTTCGTCAACATCCGGCTCGATTTTTTTGGCAGGCTCTATCTCAACAGGTTGGTGGGCCGGCGCGAAACCCGCCCAGGTCATAAACCGGCGATAGCGCACGCCAAAATACAATGCCACCAGCACGCCAATCGCCGGTAGAAATTCATAAATCGGGATCTGGATCAGCGCGTAATAATACAACGGTTGAGAGCCGCGCTGCACGCCTTGCTGCGACAGCCAGTACCCCAGCGAGGCAATCAAGCCCATAAAAAAGCCCTGCCCGTTGGTGAAAAAGGAAGTGTACAACACCGTGAAGATAGCGAGGAAAATCGCCAGGCAGGTCAGGTAAATGCGCGGCCGCCACCACAGTCCCA
>CALMIB010000001.1 GCA_937863945.1 uncultured Longilinea sp. | reverse complement strand
AAGCCAGGCTTCCGTGGTTGAAAATGATGAACGTGACGGAAATTGAATCCATATCCTCCAATGAGAGCCAGACTTTTGAATTTACTCCAATCGAGGGCGGTCAGCGTTTCCGTTTTATTCCCTGTGCAGTGATTGCCAGGGATGAAATGGATGCCTGGGAAAAAACACGCCAGATGGTTGAAAACGGATTGGACCAGATTGTTATCGAAACGGACGGAGTCGAGTCTTTGGATTGTTCGTTGAAATCCAATGATAAAATCAATATACTTTCTGAACGCGCTGACCGGTTGGTCATTTCGATTGCCACGGATGTGAATGGATGGTTGAGCATTGCCGATACCTGGTATCCGGGGTGGAAGGCCAGCATCGATGGCATGGATGTGATTCTCTACCGGGCAAATTATGCCTTTCGCGGCATCCGGATCCCGGCCGGCAACCACACTGTGGTCATCCACTATCAGCCAGATTGGTGGCAGCCGGCTGTTTTGGTAAGCATGGCTGGATTATTGATGTTGATCATCTTTTTGGTCCTGGGCCGAAAAAGTGTATGATTCTTCCGGAGACTCTATGGAAATTGCCATTCCAGAAATTCAATCCTATACTGATCGAATCATCAAGAACCTTGAAAAAGTGATCGTTGGAAAGCAATCTGCCCTGGAAATGGTCGTTGTGGGGTTGCTATGCCAGGGACATATCTTGATTGATGATGTTCCCGGTGTGGGAAAGACGATCCTGGCACGCAGTCTGGCGAAATCGCTCGGTTGTTCGTTCAGCCGAATCCAATTCACCCCTGATATGTTGCCAAGCGATATCATGGGCGTATCCATATTTAACCAGGTCTCGCGTGAATTTGAATTTCGCGCCGGGCCGGTGATGGCAAATATTGTCCTTGCGGATGAAATTAACCGCGCCACACCGAAAACTCAATCGGCGCTGCTCGAAGCAATGGAAGAGCGCCAGGTAACCGTGGATGGGGTTTCACATCCACTCCCGGATCCTTTTATGATCCTGGCCACGCAAAATCCAATCGAATATGAAGGCACTTTCCCCCTGCCTGAAGCGCAATTGGACCGCTTTTTGCTGCGCCTGCGGTTGGGCTATCCCAACCTCCGTGATGAAATTCGGGTGTTGGAGTTGCAGCAATTGCGGCATCCAATCCAAACGCTGGAAGCTGTGACGACGATCGATGAAATGAGACGGATGCAAGAAGGCATCAAGCAGGTGTACGTGGCGGATGCCATCAAACGGTATATTGTTGAATTAACCCGATCAACCCGGGAAAGCGCGGATGTTTACCTGGGATCGAGCCCGCGGGGAAGCCTGGGGCTGTTTCGAGCCGGGCAAGCGCTGGCAGCCATCCGCGGGCGTGAATACATCTTGCCGGACGACATCAAGTACCTGGCGCCATTTATCTTATCTCACCGCATGGTCATTCAGGCAGCCGCGCGCATGAAAAATTTGAGCGCCGATCAGGTGGTGACCGAGTTGTTGAATACCATCGCTGTGCCAGGCGGGTCATTTGAGGACGCAGCCCCGCTGCAATGAACGTCAAAACTGGATTTTGGGTGGCGTTGGGTCTGTTGGTTGCCAGCATTGCAGCAGCCTACTTTACGCCGCAAAGCATCGTATATCGCCGCCTTGCAGTGATGATCGGATTGGTGTTGGCATTTAGCTGGCTATGGACTATGCTTTCCATTCGCCAAATTTCGGTAAAACGAATGGCCCGTGTTTTCAGAATGCAATTGGGTCAGCTCTTCGAAGAGCGTTTTGAAGTTTCCAACACATCCAGGTGGGTGCGGGTCTGGTTTGAGATTATAGATGGCTCCGGGTTACCGGGCAATGCCGGATCGCGCGTTTTGTCAATGATTGGTCCGCGCCGTAATCGGTCTTATGTGGCGCGCACAGTTTTACTGCACCGGGGAGAATTTGACCTGGGACCTACCATTCTTTCTTCAGGGGATCCATTTGGGCTTTTTCGATACCAGGTGACACTCCCGGCAGCACGGAAGCTGGAGGTGTTGCCTTATTTTGTCGAGATTTCCAATTTTTACCAGCCCGTGGGCTTGCTTGCCGGCGGCCAGGCTTTGCGAAAAAAAACTCAGGAGATCACGCCCCATGCGGCTGGCGTTCGTGAATATGCCCCCGGCGATTCACTCAACCGAATTCATTGGAAATCCACGGCTCGGCGAGATCGATTGATGGTTAAGGAATTTGAACAGGATCCACAGGCGGATGTTTGGATTTTCCTGGACGGCCTTGCGACCGTGCACGTCGGGTCGATGGAAGCGGATCCCGAAATGGAAGATCCGTTCTGGTTGTGGACGGCGCATCGCGCGGTGACAATCCCGCCACATACGTTTGAATATGCCGTCAGTTCAGCCGCTTCCATTTCTGTTCATTATATCCGGCAGGGGCGGTCGGTGGGTCTGGTCAGCGCCGGACAGGCGTTTACGGTCGTGCCGGCCAGCCGGGGTGAGCGGCAATTGAGCAAGATCCTGGAAACGCTTGCGTTCCTGGAGTGCAAAGGCCAATTGCCCCTGGAAGCCGTTGTTCAAAGCCAGTCAGCTCAATTGACACGCGGAAGCACAGTCGTGTTGATCACAACGGTCGATGCAAGGAATCTGCTGATGACAGTTGATGAACTGACCCGGCGGGACACAAAACCGGTTGTTGTGATTGTGGCCCCAGGTTCTTTTGAACCCCGTGAGACCTCAGAAGATACCATCGCCTCTCTTCTATTAAGAGGAATTCCAGTTAAACTTGTAAAAATGGAAACAGACCTCAGGGAAAGTCTTGAGGCTACGCTGCGGTAAAACAAGATCGTTGCCCGTTAAAGATGAATTACTGATTCCCCGGTTGTTCTGATGTATTTTGTGCGGAGCTTTCCGGCGCAAAAATCACCGCCGGCCCGATGTTCCCATCCAGTAGCTTGTGTGCGCCATCGCAAAGTGGATATTCCGCGGATTTGTGACAGCGACAGAGTTTGATGCGCTCACCAGGTTCCAGGTGAATGGTGGTGCGAATACGTCCTTTGACTTCTTCATTATGAATTTCAGCCATATTATCCTTATTTGTTTTTCAAAGATTGCCGGAAGTATGATGGTTTTCTGAGTTTGCGTCCCCACGGATCAATTCAACGGCATGTTCCAGCACTGGCGCGATGGTATTCAGGTTTTCGACAGCAGCTTTGGGGCTGCCTGGAAGGTTGATGATCAATGTGCTTGCCCGAATGCCTGCAACAGCCCGCGAGAGCATGGCGTGGCGCGTGATGGCCAGACTGGCCTGGCGCATGGCCTCAGGGATGCCGGGCGCGAGCCGTTCCACCACCTGCAAGGTGGCTTCGGGCGTCACGTCGCGCGGAGCAAAGCCGGTGCCGCCAGTCGTCAGGATAATATCGATGCTTCCCAGGTTGCACCATTTGATCAATGTGTCGCGAATAGAATCCCGGTCATCGGAGACGACGGCGGTTATTTCTACAATCCACTTGTTATCACGGATCGCCGATATGAGTGCCGGACCGGAAGCATCGGCACGCTCACCCTTAGAAGAACGATCAGAAACTGTCAGCACCCCAAAACGCATGGGTTCAATCCTCCGCAGAGAACACTTTCCAGGGCCCGTGGATGCCGTCTTCGGTTACGCCAAAGAAGAACCGGTAATTGTTTCCATCACGTTGGATGAAATCATAATAGGTCGTTTTGTTCTGCTGATAGCTGCGTAAAAGCCCGTAGTTGCCACGCCAGTCGATTTGGGCCTTTTCGACATCACCGCCAATTTCTGCATACCGGGTGATCGCATAATGCCAAAGCCTGCGAGCCGAGGCGCGCGTGACGTTCTTCACCTTGTTTCCGTTGCGCAAGTCCCGCACGGTGAAATACTGGGTGCCCTGGCGTTCTTCCGGCGGGAAGACCTCCACGCCGGTGCGCGGGTCGAGGTTTCCTTCGCGCGCGTTCGCGAAGGCGGCCTGCGTGGAGGCCTGTTCAACCGGCTGGCTTGGCTCCATCTGCACCGGCTGGGATACTGGCAGAGCCTGGGTGCTATCCTTTCCGCGCAAAACCAGGTTGACAATTTCATCGCGCACTGCAAGACCGGTTTCAGCTTCGTCCCGGACGTAAATCTTATTGTCATCCACCGCATAAGGCGCTTCCTCCCCCCGCGGAATCAGGATGCGAACCAGCTTTTTGCCCTTATACTCATGAATGTCGATGGAGCAATTAATGGGCGGGCTGATGCGGTTGTTGATTTCCTTTTCCAATTGAAGCACGCTTGTTTCAGCATCCTGGACACCCACAACCGGTTTGTGTGCGTCATCCGGCAGACCAATGTACAATGTGCCGCCGTTGGTGTTCGCAAACGCACAAACATCCGAAAGAACGGCGTACAATTTTCCGCCGCGGACGGTCATGCTCTCATGAAAATCCTGGATGATATTGGCACCCTCATCGCGGGCAGCCTGAATAAAATCAAAGGCGGGTTCTTCCTTGAACCGATGGGGCCGTGTACGCGAGAAATCGTTGCTCTTGAACAATTCTTTCAGATCGTTAAAATCCAATTCTGAAAGCAAAACATCGGTGGCGCGGTCGCCGATGCTCAGGTTCTTTTTACGCGCAGCATCCGGCGTCATTCGATGGGCATCCGAACCCTGAATGCAATGCATGCGGCGCGGGTATTCGGGTTTGGTGCCGTTGAAGAATGCCGCAGTTGAGCGGGGACCTTTTTGCTCCAGGTCGGTAACTTCCAGCGCGTGCAGGTTCGAATCTTGCGTGTAGGCAATTTTAGTTTGACCGCCAAAATTAAACCCGCGCATGGCAACGCCGTTACTGGAATTGGCGTGCGCGGCAATGACGATGCCGCCGGCTTCGTTGATCATGCGGTAGGCTGTAAGCACATCCGTGGTGGCGCCGACCGTCTGCGAACCCTCATCCAGGTGTTCCGAGGGAATGTTTAATGAGAGCAACAGGTGCTCCAGGTCACGGACGGGGGTGTCAGGGTGGAAGATGCCCAAAATATGAAAGCCGAAGGTGGCTGTAAATTCGAATCCCGGCAAGATCAGCATTTTTGCGAAGAGACGCCGGTATTCGTTTAACCGGTTGCGTTCTTCGGGCAAGAGCCGGTTCAGTTTTTCCAGCAATTCCAATTGATGGATTTCTTCCACCATCTTCCGATAGCCTGAAGCGGTGTTATGATCCGTAAACGCGATGATGTCCAGACCACGGACCTCGGCGCGCTGAAGAATCTCAAGGTTACTCACCTCGGGCTGTTGATAATCGGTCGACGCCGGTGTGTGCAGGTGAACATCCATGCTAAACCATTGTGCTGCCGCACGATTATGTTTTTTGCTCACAAATCACTCCTAATTCTCGGCGGTGAGTTCCCGAATACGCCGAATTAATTCGCTTGGATCGTAGGGCTTGAGCAGGAAACTATCTGCTCCGGCTTCCCTGCACTCAATTCCAACATCCATGCCGGAAGTCATTAACACCCGGTACGGGCGGGTTGAGGGCAGGCCGGCGACCAGGTCCAATCCATTCAGGTTCTGCATAAGGACATCGACCAGCAACAGTTGAGGTTGTTGGAAGAGGATTTCCTCTTGAATTGCGGTTGCGGTTAATTCTGATGGAAAAATGACCTGATAATTCTCCAATTCCAGGAGGGTTTTTAGCAGCGACCGCATGGTCGCGTCATCGTCAAGAAGCAGAATCTTCTGCATTTTTTGTCCTGGATTTCTGGGTTGTCGCGCGTTTGGGTTTCTTTTGCGGTTCGCTGTCCATCACAAGTGCATTGGACAACACATCATCAATGGTATCCACCGGCACAAATTTCATCCCATTGCGCACGTCTTCGGGCAAATCTTCGAGATCAGCTTCATTTTCCCTGGGCAAGAGGATCGTTTTCAGGCCGGCGCGATGAGCCGCGAGGACTTTATCCTTGACACCACCAATGGGTAGCACCTGACCCACCAGGGTGATCTCTCCGGTCATGCCAACTTCTGAACGGACCAGCCGGTTTGTGGTGAGGGAAACCAATGCGGTTGCGATGGTGACTCCAGCGGATGGACCGTCTTTGGGCTGTGCACCGGCCGGAATATGCAGGTGAATGTCGTTCTTTTCGAAAAAGTGCGGGTCGATGCCCAGTTTTTCGGAGCGCGAGCGGACGTAGGAAAGCGCTGCCTGAGCGGATTCCTGCATCACTTTGCCGATCGATCCGGTCACGGTAAAACCACGCCCC